>NZ_JBQSWU010000031.1:0-47223 GCF_052377485.1 Glutamicibacter sp. AOP38-B1-38
CTGCTGGAACTGACCGCCCTGCTGAGGTGCTTGTGGCTGGTTCTGCTGGAACTGACCGCCCTGCCGAGGTGCCTGACCGTTCATCAAACGCTGGAATCCCGGAGAGTTCACGTCCGCCATTGGGGCGAAGCGTGCTGATACGCCAATCTCCCAGACCGGGTAACTGGTCTGCTGAACATCGACCGGGTTGCCGTTGCTCGGGTCGTTGAACGGCTTCGTGTATGTGTCAAGACCCAGCACTAAGTTCAAGCGGGTACGAGTGGTGATCAGTTCTTGTTGAATCGCGTAGTACAGGTTGTCGGCCATTACGCCGTTCAAGGAGCACGACAGGTAGTGAACCTTCGACTGGCCACCGTTACGTCCGTCTTCCACGACTGCCACTTTGAAGTACAGAACCGACTTGTTCTGGCGATTCTTACGCAACTGCAACCCATCAACATTGGTTAGGTTGCCGGATACCGGGATGCTCATAGTCAAAGACATTGGATGCTCCTATGTGATTCGATGTGGCCTCATGGTGTGGCCGTTGTTTCTGCTACACCTTCCATGTGTGCCACAGGGGAAGAAATATTCTGGTCTGTTTTAGGCCTAGCTATTAGTCCTTTTCCAAGGAAGAAACCATCCGCAAACGATCCATGAACTCTTCTGGCTCAATCTCTTCCATAGATGAGCAAACACCTACGAGGGTTCCCAGGATTAGCTCGTAACTCATGGCGAGGGGAACGCTAACCGTTTTGACCTTGACCGGGTTCTTGGTGCCCTCGATGATCGCAAGGATGTTTCTCGTGTGGTCTTCTAGACCAATGGCCTCTGCTGACCCGAGGATACTTTGCGCGTAGGTGGCCACGACAGAGTTAATTGGTCGTTCCGTCAGCCCTGAAAGTACCTGCGTCATCAGCATGCCCACCGCGTTGAGCGCCTTGGCTATGTCCTGGGCGTGGTATTCGGTGTTTAGCTCAACAAATTCCTCCGCACCGGTCTCTAAAAGATGATCTGTAAGATCTAACCCAAAAAGCATTAATGTCTCGGTGTTCATGCTGATTCTTCCTTTGCGAGAATAATCGGTGAATGCATTCAGCTAATCTTCCTTAGCGGACTGCCCATCACACCAAAATCGCTCATCCCAAGACAATGCTTCTGAATCCATTCGATCTTTCGTGGTTCGAGGTACCCGCATTTAGCGAGTCCGCTCTGCGCCACGAACCATCGGTAAAGCCAGTGAGTTCTTTTAGGCATTCCGCCGTTTTCCAGTAGATATGTCGATAAAGCCGTCGCACTATGATCCCATGTCAGACCCTCGTTCGCATACCATCCCGGAAGTATCGAGTTCAACAGTTCAATTTGCTTAACAGTGAGCTGATCAGTGTTGAATTGTTTCCTACAACGATCCAACCAAATTCCTAGAGAAGCTTCCAAGCTATCGTCAGATTTTGCGGTAGGCCATGTTTTCATTTGCTCTTTGAAGCCTGCTATTGCTACGGCGTAGGCTCGAAAAGCCTCGTTATTCATGGCCACCAACTCCCCATCGACGAACAGAATGTTTTTGGTCTTGCTCCGCTGGCAACGATTCTGCCTGAACAGGCACCTGCATACCAGGAATGTTCCACTGGTTGAACAACGGATCTGGACGGCGTAGAGCCTCTAGAAGTTCTTCGATCTGCTGGTGTACATCTTGAACTCGGGGAACATCGTAAAGCGTTACCTGTGGCTCAGCATCCAGACCGCCAGCAGAGGCATTGATCAGATGCAAGGTTCCACATCCAAATATTCTGTCCAACCAGCCCTGAGAAGACCTCACATCGGAGATCCGCTCAATTTTGGTTGCATGGCTGTTAACCCAGATAATCCCGCTTAGTTTTACTACCTGGCGCGTGGTGATCACGTACCTATTCGAAATCCAGGTAAACACTCGCTTGAACGACCCCAGTACCCAGATCAGAGCTATCACTCCGAACACCACGGCTCGGGCAGGCACCCCTTTGTAGCTCTCGGGGATATATATCGCGGTGAAGACCACAGCGACGATAGCCAACACAGTGAGCATCGCCGGCATAAAGAGATACTTCGGGTGGGTGCGCATGATGCGGACAGCGTTCTCGCCCTGCACGGTAGCGACTCTACGGGGAACTGCGAGTGTTTTTTCCATCGTTACCCATCATGCCGGTCTGTGAGACGTGACCCATGCACAGAATGGCCGATCCAGAAACTTTTCAGGCTACTGGGATGTTCTCCTGCCCTCCAACCCAATAAAAATGGCACCACCGCATTGCGCGATAGTGCCATTCTTAAGGGCTCAGACAGTTGCTGGGCTAGTTTTACGCCGATGCTTGGCCTCAGTGCCCACGTAGATGCTGTAGAGGTGCTGGCGAACATCATCTCGCGTTGTACCCAGAGGTTGCCCTTCAAATTTGGCTACGCCCTCATAGATGCGGTTGCTCTTCGACAAGATTGCTCGCCTGAAAGCACATGCTTTCCGTTTCTCTTCTGCCAGCTCTTCGTCGGTCTCGCCGTGAAGCATGGGCTGGGTTTCTTCTGCTACAAAAAGATGCACGATGCTTTCTGCCAAAGTGCTCCATTGCGCCGACCGATTCCCCAGGTTGCGAACTGAAGAGACGAAGAGCTTGTGCCGGCGCTTAGATAAGGCACTGTAGTCGGCTAGTGCCTTCAGCACCATTGCGCGGACTGCCGACTTATCGACGCGGATCAGTGCTTCCAGGTTCTCAACCGTGTAGTCATCCCAAAGCGCCAGGAGCCGTTCATCGCAGTCATAAATTCGGGGTTGATTGCGAAGAATGCTCAGCATTTCTTTGGCTGACTTCTCGCAGAGGCTTACATCTTTGGCGACCTTGCGGTACAGAGAAAGGCGGTCATCTCGATGTGGCCGTACCGTGGCGGGTAGGTTCAAGCCGGCCATTATGGCTTCAGCACGAACTTCGGCCTTCTTGAATTCGCGCACGCCTCTTGAAATGCGCATGTATTCGTCGCTAATTTCTTCGATTCGCTGGCGTTCGCACTCTGCGTCGGTGAAGTATTCGGTGTCGCGAGAGACGGTTCGCGACGCATTACTCAGTGACGCTAGAACTTCGTCTTCGGTAGGGAGTTGCCGGCGTTCTTTCTGATATAGATCGTTCGCCATGCGCGGGTAAGCGACGC
Organism: Glutamicibacter sp. AOP38-B1-38; assembly: GCF_052377485.1. Classification (NCBI taxonomy): domain Bacteria; kingdom Bacillati; phylum Actinomycetota; class Actinomycetes; order Micrococcales; family Micrococcaceae; genus Glutamicibacter; species Glutamicibacter sp. AOP38-B1-38. Next base: position 3,154 of record NZ_JBQSWU010000031.1, read on the forward strand.
GGAGGAACTGTCGCACCCATCCGGTCATGCTGTTGGGGAACTTGGCGAAGTTGAAGAACGCTTTAGCACCAGTTTCGCCCACTAGTTTGTCGTGGATGAGACGGTGCACGTCGGATTGGAAGTCTTCGCGTCGGTTGCGCAACCAGGCCTTATCGACACCTGGCACGGAAGTGCTGACTATGATGCCTGCACACACGTTGAACTGCACAACGGCATCGTACAGTAGCGCGCGGGCGGTATCTTCGTTGATGCTTTTCGCCCGGTACTGTTCGATTATTTGCGCACTAGATGCGTCTAAGCGCTGGCTGTTGTTTTCCGTCACATATTAATTATGTGCGACGACTGTGATAATTCCAAGAATTGACCCGAGCGAATGTAATTATTCGCTCGGGTCATCCCGCTTGGGCGGATTAACGCTGGTCCATCATTCTGACTATATCCGGGGGCACCATCAGTTCGGTGATTGCCATTTTGCCTGAGAAGTCCACGGCAATTGCCAACGGCGCACGTTTGAATGTCTTGCGCACAATACCCCTACGTCGCTCTTCAAAGAACAGCGGTTTGAAGCTGTCGTAGTTAGGTGGCTTCTCGTAGTCTTCCTCAGCAGAAACAGCGCCGACAGGAACTTCGGATTTGGCCGTCAGACGATTCAACAGGCCATCCCTATCCTCAATACCAAAGAGATCTAGAGCTACCTTCGCTTCATCCTTACCGGAGGAAAGGATGTACCCTCGCGTGATGTACTGACGCAGACCAGCCTGCACCACATCTGCCATGGTCTGGCTGAACATGTCGAAGGTGACTTCCATCGAACGCGCAGTTCTGGCTACCGTCTGTAGCTCCTGCGTACCGGCCAGCAGGAACACCCAGGCCTCATCCAGGTACACTTTTCCGCCACGGTTTGCCAGTGCCATGAGAGAGCCGAAAACCATCATGCGTACCAGTGCCATTGCCACCTTCTGCTCGATGACGGAGTTCTTTATCGTATCCTTCTGTTGCGGGTCGGGCAGGTCGATGTACTGCTGGCCGGTTCGAATATAAGTTAGCCCATCATGGAAGCGCAATGCCTCAGTGCTCGGGGATTCGCCAACGATAGCCTGGAACATCACGGACGTTGCACGATAGTCCAGAATCGGGCCGACAATTTCTTGGTGAATGCGCTGATTGAACAAGGCGGTTCTTAGAGCTGCCCCCGTGCAAATTTCTCCCGCATTCACCCCGTACAGCAAAGCCTCACGCAACTTTGCTTCATGCTGAGCTGGGTTCGAAATGCCCCATGGGTTGATCGAAATCAGCATCGAAACAGCAAGAGCAATTCCGGCATCTGTAGTCTGAGCAAATCGTAATGGATCAAAGATTCCATCGTTGGACAACAACGTATCCAACGAAACTACCTGAGCACCGAAGAACTCGTATACTTCTGAATAGTCGGAATTCATTTTCGGGTCGATAACAACCTGAGGGATCTTCTTGCCTTCACGTGTACATGCCATGTCGAACTGGATCGACTTCCAGACCATGAACATGGACTTGCCTGAACCAGTGTTGCCGATGGTGGCAATGATCGGTTCCTTGTGCTTATAGGCTTTCACGTCTGCGGTTTCGTAGAGTGCCTGATTATCGCTCTCTGTCATGCCAATGAAAGCACCCGATGGATCACCAGCTTGTGTGAGTCCATTGATGCCTGAACCTGCGATGGTCTGTGCCGGCAGGTCTTGGAGAAGTGGATTCACGGTCAGCGGTGAATAAGGGAGCATTTCTTCAAGTGCTTCGGCTTGAAGATCATCAACGGTGCGCAAATCAGTCATTGCCGATTTACCCGTTTTGAGTCGATCCACAACACCGTCAAATGCGACCAGAATAGAGGTGTCCACGCTGGACGCAGGAGCATCTTTTCTGGCATAGGCGCTCTCAACATCTTCAAGAAGAGTTAGGTGCTCTTCTTGTTCTGCTTTGTCCATCTTGCCGGACGCGACTCGTTCTTCAATATCGCTGATGTACTGTGAGCGACGACGGCGCAGTTCGGCTCTCGTTACTTCAGCGGGTTCGATTGATCCCTTAATGGAAATAGCCAATGCATCATCGCGGTACAGCTCGGTAGCCCACTGCGATGCGGAGTCCTCTGGCTCAATGAAGTCAAAGTCAAAGCCGTTGACACTCGCGATGGTTAGGGCATGGTGTCCTGGTATATCCGGCCATTTGGTGCAGTCTTCTTTGCCTGCTCGCTCAGCCATACGAGCGCTGTCTTCACCATCGAAAATGTGCATGTGCTTACTGTGGGGGAGCCTAACAACATTCGCATGCTTTCCGTGGTTGAAGAAGGAGTCAGCAAATTTAATTTCTTCTGCGGTAGGAACCTGGAAGCCGGCGCTGGCGAAGATGCTTTCCACTTTTTCCCGGTCGGGTTCGTAATCGCTGAGCGGTGCACCGCCATAAATCATAGATTCGACAACGGATTCAACGGCTTTGCCGAAGCCTTGGTCTCCGCCGAAAGTATCACTCAGCTTGACCGACATGAGCAACAGCCTGCGGTCAGTTCTCAGGTCAGAATACTGCTCTTTGAGCAATTGCTTGTGCTGAAGGCTAGCACCATGGGGGTTGAATATTTCAGGTATATTCACCCCCAAAAGTTCGTACTTGCGGTAGTTTTTTCGCATCATATTCCGGGATTTGATACCGGAAATTGGAACGAGGGATGAAAGCTCATCGAGCACTTCGAACAGCGGTTGCAAAGATTCCATCTTCGCAGTCGTGGTCTTAGCGTTGTCGACGGGTTGCAGAGGTACCTTGCGGGTTAAGTACACGCCACCAGTACGAGGAATCACCAATCCGTTAGGCAAGAGCGTGCGTATGTGGCTCCCTGAACCCGCGAGCTTCCTGATACGGTCTGGCGCGTGCTCCCATTCAAATGCCTGCGAAGATTTTCGAGCCATAATTACTCTGCTTCCTTCCTCGGTGCCATAGCGGAGTTCTTCTCCCCCATGCTCTTGTTGTACTGGTCGATGCTTTCCTTCATGCGCCGTTGAACATCTTCTTCAGAGAAGAACGGGCTAGTCTTCAGATCGACTGCACGACCTTCAAAAGCGTTCTTGAATGGTGTGAGGTCTTGGCCCGTTCCCGCGCCTCCCCATGCCACAACAGTTGGCGAAGCAGTGTCTGTATCTTCTAGCAGTAGGTCATAAGTTTGGATGGTCGCACCTCCGATAAATTCTTGTTCGTTGGTGTCCACTGGCGTTCCATCCCAAACGATGTTCACGGTGACTCGTGCTAGCCCTTCGGCAGGATTCTCTGGGTTAGGAGCGAAGTGGGTCACTTCCCCCACGCTCGCTTGAGCTACCTGCGTCAATGGGAAGTAGTTGTGCTCCGAGGTGGGGTCTTTCATTGCTAAACGGAGCTTGTTGGAATTGCCTGAGGTATAAGCCTGAAGCCACACGTCAACTGCTGGCACTATGCCGTCTGGGGCAGTCGCTAGAGTATGGTTTGGCCAAACTTCCACCATGTCGACTGCGGTGGCTTCGTTCTCTCGCATCAGAGGTTCCAAAGATGGTGCACCGACAACCCTTGATCCCAGGGCTTCAGTCCAAGTGACCTGGACTGTGGAGTGGAAAAGCTGGCCTGATGATGCACGCACTGTGAACTGGTGGGTTTCAAGACCAGGCTGTTCGACTGTCTCACCGTTTTCTTCTACTTCAGCGGGTTCAACGGCACTGATCACTCCATCCCAAGAGACTAGTGTGCCCCCTGGAAGCGGAGCGGGTTTTGATGACAGCCACGTTGTCATCGCGTTGTTCGCAGTTGCTTTGGTGGGCGAATCGACGCTCCGCTCAACAGGAGATTCATTTGAGCTTCCCTGAATGTAGATCGCAGATACTCCTATAGCCAATAAGAGTGCAAGTGGTGCAAGGACAAACGTGCTCAAGAAAACGACGGCACGGTACTTCTTGGCTCTCTTCTTCACCACAATGGCTTGCCCGCCCACGCCTGCGCGCATGTCGTAAGTCGACTGATCCCACCGAGCGGGCGACCCGTCGGTAATCTTCCGTGCCTTCGTTTTCTTAGCCACTACAGCCCAATCTTCCTAGGAACTCTTTTGCTTTACTTCAGGATTTCGAGGACAGCGTTAATATCGGCTTTAGCCTGCTGAGTCAGCTCAGCCTTCTGAACGGTGTCCATGAACTGCCGTGAAGCATGGATTTGGTTGACGTTGAGCTTGGCGGTCTTGGAGACGATGCCCAAAAGACGCAGTACGTTCCAAGCTTCCTTGAGTCGTGCTTCTTCCCAAGACGCGATTTCAACGAGTACGTCCACTGGGTCTTGACCCAAGCTGTCTTCCACGTACAGCACGTCGTGAAGGGGAGTTCCGTACTTCTTGGATGGTGCGCTGATGATGGATGCGACAGTCTTCGCAATGTCTCCATTGCTTCCAGGAATGATGTTGGAGAGTACTTCGCGCGCGGTGCCCTGAAGATCCATGATTTCCAGGGTCTTGTTGGCTACTTTGACGACCAGTTTGCGCGTTGCGGTGTCTTCGTCGACCTTCTTACGGCGGTTTGCCCGACGCTTCTGAGGTTCCTCGTTTTCAGTGACAATTGCGGACTCTTCAGCTTCCACTTGGTTCTGTTCATTCTCAGTTTCAGCAGAGCTGTCGGGGGTGGAAGTCTTGTTCTCAGTTGACGTGTAAGTGTCCTGCAATGTTCTGCCTTTCCAGCGTTTTTGTTGTCCATTTCCCATCATGCCGGTCTGTAAGAGGCGACCCTGGCACAGGACTTTGGAGAGCAACAGAACAGTGCCTCCCCGGAGCATTCGGGAAGGCACTGTTGTGCACGGTTTTAGGGGCCGTTTCGACGTGTTATGCCGAGAACTTCATGGGATCGAACTTGGCTTGGCTGGCCGTGCTTAGTTCCCTTGGCAGACCCACGATGATCCCCCCGCAGTCGCGCAAGGCCTCCTGGATGCTTGCACTTAATGGGTCTATGGAAATAGAGGCATCTGAGTCGTTGTCGGATGGGTGCATGATGCTACCTTTCGTGAGGTTTGGAAGCGTATATTTCCCATCATGCCGGTCTGTAAGAGGCGACCCTGGCACAGGACTTTGGAGAGCAACAGAACAGTGCCTCCCCGGAGCATTCGGGAAGGCACTGTTGTGCACGGTTTTAGGGGCCGTTTCGACGTGTTATGCCGAGAACTTCATGGGATCGAACTTGGCTTGGCTGGCCGTGCTTAGTTCCCTTGGCAGACCCACGATGATCCCCCCGCAGTCGCGCAAGGCCTCCTGGATGCTTGCACTTAATGGGTCTATGGAAATAGAGGCATCTGAGTCGTTGTCGGATGGGTGCATGATGCTACCTTTCGTGAGGTTTGGAAGCGTATATTTCCCATCATGCCGGTCTGCGATAAGCAACCCTGGCATCGCATAGCATTGAGGCTCCCCTCCAAAATTAGGAGGGGAGCCTCAGCCCATATGTTGATTTACTGTACGACTGCTCTTTGCGAAATGGCTTGGAATTCCCGTCGCCCAAGATTAATTGCCTCTTGATAGCCTTGCCCCGTTCCGTAGTAGTCATCTCGGCCGATCACGTTGTACTGGTGGATGACACGCACTTTAAAGTTGCCAGCCATGCGAACCTCAATGGTGGCAACAACCCTGTGCCCGACTAACTCGCGGAGCTGACGGGCCATTTTCAGAGCCAACCCGGAACCATCCATCCTTTCGGTTCGAGCAATTTCGATGCCCCGCTTGTTCCAATGCTCATGCGGTTCCGTCTTGAAGACCACGATGCCCCTAGATGAGGTCTGCTCCTTGAACACGCCCAGGATTACACCGGAAATGCGCTTAACTTCAGAACCGTTTTGACCGTTCAAAGATCGCAGGTGCTTCACCGCTGGGGAATTCTCATCGAGCATAGAGTTGAAGAGAGTGATCTTCTCGATCACCTTCTCTTCAGAAGTCAACGGATAGTTAGGGTCGAAGGGTTCATTCGCTGATGCGTTGATCGCAGATAGGATGATCTGCTGTTCCTGCTCGCTGATACCCATGTCTAGTCCTCCTGCTTCGTCGCTACTAGAAGCTCCCATGGACTCTTCCCGGAGCCGTATTTCACCAAGTCCTCGGCTGATTGGATGGTGAAGAGAACTCGCTTGATCGTTTGAGCTACCCACATCTCCATCTGTTCAAGGTCTCCATGAAGTGGGAATGGGAATTCCTCAACAACGGCCATGAGTGCCCCGCGTAGCCTTGCGTGCGAATGGAAACCCATCTTCTCGCCCTCGCATAGATGCGCTTGCCCAGGAATCCACTGGTCATGAGCCACGTTGATGATGTGTGCGAACGTTCCCGAGAGCGATGCCACCCGCTGGCGGGTAATCCGTTCGTCTTGCTTGGCCAGAATCTTCATAGCCATAGTCGTCAGGGAAAAGCCCGCCGTCATCGCGAAGCTGGATGGGTTTATGTCAGACGTTTGCTGTCCATCGCCAGAGGTGATGAACGTCGTAAACTGCGGGGCTTCTTCATAAGCCTTCGCCACCTGTTGTGGCTGAGTCTGTGTGTTCATACCTTCTTTGTGTGTCTTGCGGACGTAAATCTTTCGTGCAGGATCTGCGTCGTTGTTCTCCGGCGTGCCTACAGGGTGATCAGATGCGCCACTAGAGGGAGTTCCTGGACTATGCCCACCGAGCAGTTCCGGTATCCGAACAACCGCCACGCGCTCCCCTGGTTCTCCTGCCTCCACGCACGGCTTACAAACACGCGCTGGTGATTCCGGGGTTTCCGTCGTTGAGGGTTCGGTGGCATCATGCTCCATGGTCGTGCAGGCACTGGTTTCGACGGCCTCTGGTGCAGGTTCTTCGTGCATCGGGATAACCAGCTCATCGCTGGTGGGCAGACCAGCTTTCCTTGCTCTCCTGCCGGCTTCCTTCGCGCGCGGGCATGCGTTCACCAGTGGGCACCCTCCACACAAGGCAGTCGCTTTGGTAGGGAACTCCTGATTCTCGATGAAACGATTATGGCGCTTCCAGGAAGCGCCCATCTTTACCAGTACTCCGTCTACCTTGTCCTGAGTGATGGAAACCTTATGGATCACGCCCTCGGTGGTGTAGTAGACCCGCCCAAACTGGGGCAAAATCCCCGTGCGTTCCTTGAAAGCAAGGGCGTAGAACATGACCTGCTCATGATGCTTCTTCCAATTCTTCGAACTCCCCGTCTTGTAGTCAACGATGATCAGGTTCAGGTTGATGCCCAGCTCTGCCAGGAACTTGGTCAGCTCTTCAGGATCACGAGGCATGGCATCGTAGAGGTCGTCGGCAAGGTGCATCAGCATGTCACCGTCTGGTTGTTCTACTCCGAATACGGAGCCGAAGTAGGTCTCGGCTTTCTCGGTCGGGAGAGCCCTGCGAACCAGCTTCCCCAACTCGTCGTCTACTACTACGTCCACCCGGTCGGCTGTGCCGGTGAACGGAAAGCCGTCAGGGGCTGTTTTGACCTTGGGCATGGTCTCTTCGAGCTTGATTTCATTGGAGTAGACGATCACCTGCTGGGGGTTCTCCATGGCGGAAATACGGCCCGCTTTGCTCAGGACGCTGTTTCGCCAGGTCTTCAGCTCCACGTCATCCATTTCCTCATTCTCGCGCTTCTTTGCAGTGAGCTGATCCAATAGTTCGTAGAACTTCGATTCGGTACGAGAAGAGGGCATCAACGAGTAAAGGTCTTCGAGAAGCCGATGTGCATCCGTGCCCACTGGTGCGGGGTCTAGCGGGGCTTCATCGCGGGGAAGAAGGTAGCTGACGGCCCATTTCGTGGCGCAAGCACCAGATTCGAGTGCCTGAGCAGTTGAGGGCGACATACGTGCGCGTTGAATACGATCCCGTGTTGTGTCGTTGACGATCCTCAGGCAGTTGCCTTCCCACTCAACGCGACCGCTGAGGTCTAATGGGTTTGCGGTAGCCTCTTTTTTGGCTTCAGTTGTAGTGTTCATACCTCCCATGTGTGCCTGCCGGGGGAAAACAATTGCTCCCTGGGTACGCTAGTTCTTCTTAGTCGCAGGCTGAGAAGAGGCCGGGCGACTCTACAGTCTTCCCGGCCTCTGCGCTGATCTTGTCAGTCTAAATCTCTGCCCCGAGCAGGATTCCCTTGATCTTTGCCTTCTGCCCCTCGTTAAGGCTCACGGTTTCACCTTCGCCGTCGTGTCCGACAATGAGTGCGGTTCCTGCAATGTAGTCGCCGGACAAAAAGGTGAATCCCATTTGGGTGGCCAGCACGGTGGCGTGGATATTGATGTCCTCGTCGGTCAGCTTGCCTTCTTCGTCAATCACAATGTCGATGTTGTGGTCCGCGCCGAGGTACTGGACGGTGGAGCAACCGATTTCTTTGTACATGGCTGGGTAGGTGTACCCTTCTTCGTTGGCTTCCAAGACAACCTTGTAGGCTTCGCCGTCTGCGGTGACCTTCAGAGCTTCGATGTTCTTTGCCATGGTGTGAACTCCCTTTTGTGAGTCGTTGTTGTTCGTACACCACCTATGTGTGCCTCGCGGAAAGAAAATATTGCCCTGAGATTCTGTGGATTCTCGACCTTTCGGCAGTACTAAGGGGCATATTTACAGCCGACAAACCATATGCACATACCTTTTACCGCGATTACGCACAGGAAACCATGTTGCCAGTACACACCTCCTAACCCGCGCTATTTTCCTTCCCACCGGCACACATTGAGCATGTCCAGCAATCGAGCCGTCACAGGAGAAGATATGTCGCTCATTCCCGAAATGGTCAAAGTGCTTAAGGCCAACACTGGGGCACAAAACCTGAACAACGTCTTCGTGGACTTTGTGCATCTCAGCGCAATATCCCTGCGCAACGTTTCAGACCACCAAAGAAGAAAAGAGCGCGAGCAAGAGTACCTGCGCATTATCAACAAATACGAGAAAGATCAGATCGACCGTTTTCCGTTGCTACTGAGCATGCTCGTCAATGAAATGGAGACACACTCCCGCGACGTTCTAGGAGAGTTGTACATGAAGCTGGAACTTGGTTCCAAAGACCTTGGACAGTGCTTCACTCCTTGGCATGTCGCAGAACTCATGGCACAGCTTCAAGACCCGAGAGAGCTTCACCAAGCCGTAGAGGAGAATGGATTCATCAGCATTGGTGAGCCAGCCTGCGGTGCCGGCGCCATGGCCATAGCCACTGTCATGAACCTGTCCAAGATTGGCATCAATCCGCAACAGGAAGCCCACGTGACCGCTGAAGACATTAACAGCACAGCAGTACACATGGCCTACGTCCAATTAACGCTCCTGGGCATCCCTGCCGTGGTCTTCCAGCGCAACACCCTCACGGGAGAAACATTCTCGGCCTGGCCGACACCATGGCACATCCTGGGAGGCTGGCAGAGTAAACTCTCACGCGCCGAAAGAGAGCCACAAGACGACCAGCTAGCCTCTTAAATTGCTAAAGGCACCAAGTTCCCCATGAACTTGGTGCCTTGTCTTATCAGGCTGAAGTGACTCCCAGGTGCTCCTTGAGAATCCTCTGTGCTTCGTTGCGCACCCTGCCCTGCAAGGTTCTGGCTCGATGCCGGGTAATGCCCATGATTTCAGCAATGCGAGTTACTGGTAGGACTTCCCCATAGTCACGGTAGAACCCGCCGAGCCATATATCGGCGTACTGTGCGGTTTCTGCGTCTTTCGCCGTTTCCTGTAATTTTGCGATGATGAGCCGAACTGCTTCCTGTCCTTCGTGTGGGTGCAACAGGAAGCTGTCATCGGCCAGCGCATCCATAGTAGACAGGTGCCTTGCCGGAACTGCTGGCGAGCCGGTGTCATCGGAGCCTGTGTCATCTAACGATGAGACGTTAGGCAAACCATTCCGGGCTTTCTCCAAGGTCATCTGCTCGCTTCGAGACCTGCGCCCCCGGTTGAACTGGTCGATCAGCTCTTCCTCATTCACCATCACGCCTCCCGCGCGATGCGATGCCACGAAACGCTCGTAGTCCTGGTGCGTCCGCACTTGGGCGCTGATGCCACCAAATTGGTTCACTTCGTTCACCAGGAAGTTCTGAACAGCATTGGAAGAACGGCGGTAAACCATTCCCCAGAAGTTCTTAAGTTCTTCCAGTTCATTCGGTGACTCAGCTAGGTCACGCAGGTACAGCCAGGTCTGAATGAAGATTACTTGCCGTAGGTCGTTGAAGTATGTGCGACCAATGCGGTTAGTGCGTAAATAGCGGTCAGCAATACCGGCCACCGCCCTCATTGAGACCGTTGACCTCATGAAATCTTCAATGAAGCGCTCACGCTCGTTTTCAGGTACGCCACAGACCGTGCGCACCTGTTCCAATACTTCTTGCCTACTCACGCTCTACCTTCGGTCTGGGCGCAAACGGGAACCCCTGCCAAACTGGCTCTTTGGGTTGCAGGACATCTGCCCATGCCTGAATCCTGCGTCCGCCACTTCGTGAATCGACTAGCCACCCAATCGTGATTTCCCTCGGTTCAACGTCTACTTTCAACACTGAAATCATGAGGTCTAGCACCTGCAAGGCTTTCTTTTCACCCCAGCGTGGCTGGGAAGTGAGAAGAGAAATCAGACGAATTTTCCGCAAGGGAGCGCCGTCCTCGGTACAAGCTTCATCAATGACTTCCATCAGGGAGACTTCTGCGGAGGCGACCAGAAGCAACCATTCAGCTTGAAAACGGCGTGCTTCTACCGCGTTTTCTCGCATGCTACTCCCGTTAGCGCTGTTAATCTTTCGCCCTGCCATACGCCTCTCCCATTAGATGCTGTCGCCTAGCGCGTCTATCGGGCATACATTCGAGTGCACCGAGTGACTAAGCTCCATAGCTTTCTGAACCAACTCGCTAGTAACTAGTTTGCCAGTTGAATCGCTATACGCTTGAGCAATCAGGCCGTAGTCGGTCAACCCTTCCTCTCTGGCGAACGCTCTAATCCTCGGCCCTTGGTCAGGATCGCCCAGCGCACGTTGCACCGCCCGATACGATTCCCGCTGAAGAAATTGCGAGATGTAACGCTTTGGATCAACCTTCTTGTTCTTCGACGGATCGAGCAAGGAATCAATCAGCTTCAGTGAAACCGCTTTCTTCCCTTGCTGGCGTTCCTTCTCTCCCCCGTAGATCATGTCGTCAACGACTTCATCTACGGCGATGGGGTCTAGGAGCATCTTGCTCTTCACGCCCAAAGCGTTCGCTTCCAGGGTGAAAACATGCTGATTCCTGATGACGATCTTTTTGGTAGCTCTCGCCAAAACCGGAAGGACACCCAGCCATAGGTGGTCAGTGTCCGCGGTGCTAATCGTGTTTCGCAAAACGGCGTTTAGCTCGTCAGCGGTTCCACGCCCAACACGGATGACACCTAGAGTCTCCCCTACGGTGCAGTTCTGAGTCCGTGGGCGCACCGTAGAGCGTTGAGCGGGAGCAAAGCGGATGATCTGCCCGCCCGTAACCTGGTGCCCCATACCGATAGATGTATGGGCGACTTCATGGGAGAGCATGTCTTCCGTTACTACGACGATGGAATCAGCATCGTAGGATCGACGAACCGGGAACAGCACCTGTCCGCCGTCGCTGGCGCGCCCTTTCCTTCCGACGTTCACTAGGGGGAAATCCCAATCCCACATCGGCAGGAAAACTAGTCCTACCGCGTCAGCGGGAAGACCCTCATCGAGAATTTTCCGCGCTGACTGCGCCCACCAGATGTTCTCTAGGTGCTTACACACCTCAAAGTTTCCGGGGTGCGGTTCGCCGGCCACGCCAGCATCAAACACCATATGCGTTGCAGTCACCTTGTTACCGCCTACTTCTTATTTCTCTTCATATTGAAGAGCTTCACCAGGAAGTTAGGTTCCTTCTTCGGGCCAGCAAGAATTTCTTCGATTTCCTTGGTGCGTTCTACCAACGCATCAGTGCGCGTCATGCGAATCAGAGCCTTCAGAACGCGGAACGAATACAACGGCGTGTTCAGTTCTAGCTGATGCGAGTCCATAGCCAGCTTCGCCTCACGAGAGAACGGGATACCGCCGAGCACTTCACCGTAGCCTCGGAAGGCATTGGCGTGACCTGCTACAACGTCTCCCATGTCTTCCATGTCTACGCGGTTGAAGAGAGTCATGAACTTTGACGCTGGGATGTTCAGCCCCTGGGTAAGGTGCTGAAGGCGAACCTGCAACGAGTTCACGTTGACCGTGGAACACTCAGCGACGGCAATTGCCCATCCAGTTTCGCTCTTGATGATGGGTGCCCATAGATCTTCAACTACGCCAGTCTTGTCATCATTCTCAAGAATCTGAGTGTCAATAATAACCAAATCACCACGCTTTCGAGCTTCCTCAATCACTCGTTCGTAGAAGAGGTTGTCCACGTCTCCGCGACGATTCGTGCTGGACAGTGGAGCTGCCACAAAGCCGAAGGTCACTTCGTCTGCGTCGTGCTCCCTGTAGTAGTTGATCTGCTCCGGTTCAATGAAAGCAACGTTCGGGTCGTTATGCAGTGACGCGTCCTGAATGGTGGGTAGCCCTGACCGCTCAAGACCGAGCATCACCATTAGATCGCCCTGACCGCTGTTGGCATCAATCAAAATCACCTTGAGGCCGGCCAGACCTGCTTCGTGAGCAAGCTGTAATGAAGTGGAAGACTTACCAACTCCACCCTTTGTGGAAAGCACGACGACGGTCTTAGCTAAAGCCTGTCGTCCATGCACGATCTGCTCCTGCTGGTAGCCGAAGCCCTGCCTTTGATTCTGAGGGGCGAAGCCCTGCTGTTGCGGATTGTAGAAGGCACTTCCTTGCCCCTGGTTGTACCCTCCACGCGGGTCTTGCTGGAACCCGTCACCATATCTCGGATCGACACCGTACCCCTGCTGATTGGGCGAGTACTGATCAGGGCGCTGGAAACCCCCGCGCGGATCAAACTGATCATTGGGTGGGTATCCGTAACCACGCTGATCCTGCGGTGGGTAGTTGCCGTTCCACTGCTGGTTCTGCGGTGGGTCTTGGACTGGGCGACCGTACTGGCCATTGCGATCCTGCTGGTACCCCCCTTGGGCACCCGGCTCTGAGTAACCATTGCCGTTCCACTCTGGCTGACCTTGATCCAGAGACCCATTACCTTGGCGGGACTGGTCATGCATAGGACTCTGGCGGTACTGAGATGTGTGCTGATCGAAATCCTGGTTAGGTGCATACTGCCCAGCCCGTTCCGGCTGGTATACCCTACCCTGTGGATCATTTCGATGCGGGTCTTGCCACGCTGGCTCCGCATTAGTTTGCTGGCCGAACTGTTCGTCGCGGTTCTCACGTGATTCGGGCTGATCCTCAAAGTGATCACGTGGTGCAGGTGAGGGGGCAGGTCGCTCTACCATGCGCTCTGGCATCTGGTGTAGAGCTTCAGGCTCCTGCTGACGAACCTGGTTCGGGTAATGATCCTCGCCGTTCCCCAGCCCATGGGCCGAATCTAGCTCTTGATCCCCAGTCGACTGGTGCTCGCGAGGATTATTGAACTGTTCTGCCTCTTCAAGATCGGAATCAGCTGACCTGCGCCCTCGGCTTCTCATGTCCAACGGCGGGGCTTGCAAATAGCCTGAAGAGCTTTCGCTAGTGATGCCGGAAGTAATGCTGGCAAATTCCTTGTCTTCCATCTCGCGTTCAAGGCGTGCGAGTTCATCGTCGTCATCTTCACCGGGAGCCAACGAAGACGATTCATGGATAGGTGGCGCAACGAATGCTCCTGGCGGGAAGGTTCGTCCTTCCAGCTCTGCAAGCTGAGGGAACCCTATCCTTTCAAGAATGTCGTTGAGAGCCACTGGCGAGATAACTGCTGATAGATCGTCACCTGTGAGCGTTTCAACGTCGCCTTGCCGGATAACAAGTACAGGAATTCCTGTCTTCACCGGGAAAACAGCGCACCATCGTTGCAACCCAGAGTCAGGCTTCTCCGGGTCTTCGACTAGAACAGGAACAGGGTGACCCAGTTCTTCCGAAAGGCGACGCACTTCCTTACCGACGTAAGGCACGTTTCCCACGACGCATTCGATTCCAGCCGATTCAAGAATCGGCTTCAATCCATCAAGTTCACCGATCAGGCCTACAGCGTATTTTTCGTCCATATAAGTCCTATGGGATAACTCGCTCGAACTCCGTGCATTTTCTTTCCGTGCCAGGGTGGCTCCCTACAGACCGGCATGATAGGTGGCAGAAATCCAGTTCTAGTGAGGAACCCGATGAACCTGAATCGAAGCAACACGACGTTTACCCTCACCCTCATAGCGCTTATCGCCACCTGCACTTCCGTAGGCACGACACCGGAAAAGCCACGTGATACCGATGCAGTATCGGTAACCACCTACAAAACCAATCCTCATGCTGTCTTCCCAGTAAACGTTCACGAGTACGACGCTCCGAAGATTGAGCGCGCCAGCCTCTCGGCTCTCAAGAAGATCGACCCAACGTTCCACTACGATCTGGACTCCCCCAGCATGATGGAACTTTCCGGCGAAACAAGCTCCAGCTATCCCTCCGAGCTGATCTACGAATGGCCAGAAGACAAAGAGGCCAAGGAAGCTACCACACCCCCTGCTCCAACTCAGGGTGAACCTGACGGCAGTTACTCTGATGCCATGGTTCGACCGGAATACCGGGGAGAGATCATCGCCGTCTCTGAGAACATCTCCCCCATCGCACCAGACAACCTCCGACAGAAGATCGTCGACATTGCAGTCCAATACGTCGGTGCTCCTTACGTCTGGGGCGGAAACACACCAAATGGCTGGGATTGCTCCGGTTTCGTCAAGTACGCATATGGAAAAGCCGGCATCAACACCGCAAGAACGACTTCCACCATTCGTGCGTCCGGTCAGTTCAAGCGAACAACTAGCCCCCAACCTGGCGATCTGGTGTTCCAAAACAGTGGCGGACATGTCGGAATCTATCTAGGCAACGGGCGCATGATCGGCGCACAGAACCCCAGTGTCGGCACCATCATCCACAACGTTTCGAGGAACCCGCTCTTCGGCTACTACACCCTCGATAGGAACTAAGAACTATGAAAAATGAACTGGCGAAGCTCAACATAAGCAAATCCCTGAGCTATCTCAAGAACGTCGGCAAGTCGGCAAGCAAAACCATACCGTCAGTATTTCTCTTAGTAGTTCTGCTCATGTTTGCACCGGTTTTCATCTACAGGTTGACGCACGAGGAACAGTTATTCACCGTTTTCGCGGTGGTTGGATTCGCCATACTCGGTCGTATCTTCCTGATTTTTAAGCGGTCAATGAGGGGATACGAGGTTCGGGAATGGTCGCCCAACCGTGCTGGTCTGGCCATTCTGACTAGGTTCGACGATCTACGCGAACAGCGCATACACCTGGTTCAGCGCTTCAACGATGAGACTTTCGCTGAATATGTTCTGGCTACGTCCGAGCCTGAATGGACAACAGAACAACTCATGGAGCACGCCTTGGAAAAACATCCCCTGTGGCGCAAATCCATCGAGCATCCTGCAAAGATCGACGTAGCGCACCACGAAGCCGGCCATGCCCTCGTGGCTTATCTCAACGGCTCGACCGTACTGAAGGTTACAGTTCGCCCGTCGGGCAACTTGGTGGGTCATTGCGAGTACGCCAACGACTCTTATCCACGCCCATCCGAAGAAGTGTCTTGGGCAATGCTCCAAACATCATTGGCCGGCCAAGCCGTCGATCATGCCCGAGGAATCCGAGATTCTGGCTCCGCTTCCGACATGCAATCATGCATCTCGCATGCGTATAACCTCATCTCCATTGGAGAAAAGCCCGAAGGGTACGAAGGTGACCTGACTACGGATGCACTCATCAGCTCCGCCCGAGAGCTAACCAAGGAAACAGTCAACAAGCATATATCCACCATTTCAGAGTTTGCCGAACTACTCTCGGAACGCGGAACTCTTAATGGCCGAGAAGCACGGCTATTCTTTAGATCCAGACTCGGACGCTAGGCAATATTTCTTCACCACAGGCACACATTAAGGCCGGGAGATTCATCGGAATCTGCCGGCCTTACCCATGCGGGTCTTGGCCTCAACCCTCGGCATATATACACTGTATATATGGAAAGGAGGTTCACATGACCAAGTTACTGATCAGCTTCCCCGATGATGTGGCTAAACGCCTACGCTCGGAAATCCCCAAAGGAGACCTGAGCAACTTCGTGTCAAAGCAGGTTGAAAGCGCCCTCGACGCGCAGAAGCTTCGTTCGCTGGATGACGCAATCGCAAACATCAAACAGAACGACAAGCCATTGCTTGATCGACTCGGGAATGTATCGTGATCTGGACTCCTAACGCAGAAGATGTTTTCCGCGCTTTCTCGGCAATCTACGATTCATTTCCAGACGTGAGAGACGCGGGATTGCTCCAAAGCGCGCTAGAGCGCCCTCAGGTTAGCTTTTACGGCCAGCCACAGTATGTGTCGATCCACGAAAAGTGCGCTTCACTCTTGGACTCCCTGTGCCGAAACCACGCGTTGGTCGACGGTAATAAGCGATGCGCCTGGATCGCGATTCGCTTGACCTATTTCCGCAATCTCGGAGCCGTGTGGACGCTGGGAGATGATGAAGCCTACGACTTAGTTATCGCCGTCAGCAGTATGCATCTGGAAGTCAACGAAATTGCCCGTCGGCTAGGACAAGGGTTCAAGCCAATGAGCTAACTGCGGAAGCAACTAAGGCCACCTCGAAGCGAGGTGGCCTTAGTTGTACCTGTCTAGCTGATGAGTTTCACTTCCAAGGCCTGACCTGCTTTGATTCCCTCGTCAACCGTAAAAGAGACCAGGTTCCCCACGCCGAGCATCTTGGTTCCCTTTGTCGGAACGATGTTGCTGTGGTGGAAGATGTAGGTATTCGATGCGTCATCGCTGATGTACCCGTACCCGCGCTCCAACGAAATCCAGGTGATGTTTCCTCGTAGGTTCACGTTCCCTCCTAGGGGGTGAAAATGCGCGTCACTTCAGTATCCACGCCTAGAGCCATTGAGAGTTCGCTCATGGCCATGCTGTGAGCTGATAGCACATTGATTTCCGGGTGTTCATCATGCTCAAACAATCGGTAGGCCGGCGACTCGTAGAATCGGGATTCCAAACCGTCTGATTCATGGTGCACACGATGAATGTCAGTAATAAAGCGACCGCGACCGTTATCCACGGTTTCCACGATCACGTCTTCAGCAAGACCCAACCGGTTAGTGATCTTGATAGTGGTGCTGAGATGGTTTGAGATGCCCATGAAACCAAGCTTAACGCTCGTTGCTCCTTTCTGAGACGGGCTTCTGGGGCAAACAGCGCCCACCTGCTTGCCCCTCTCCCCTAGCGCCTATGCGCCATTGAATGACTGCACGTAGTGCCTGTACTGTCGGATGCTCTCGGCAATGTCGTGCGTGGCTGTGTGGTCGCTGGTCTTTGGTTCAAGCGTTTTCTGCACTGCTGGGAAGCTTCTGCAAACCATGTGCTCTATCGAGCTAACATCTAGCACACGGTAGGTCATGATCTGCTCTAGCCGTGGGAAGAACTGGCGCACTACTTCTCGGTCGAAACTAACCGAATTTCCGGCGAGTACTGCACCGCGGAACTTGTGGCCGTCTGGCATTTCTTCACCGCTTTTTGGAAAGAGCGGTTCGATGTTGCTGACTATGAATTCTTCCACCATAGCCAGAGGGATACCCTCGCCGTTCTGTAGGCGGTGGATCAGGCCAGTTTTGGTGTGCATCTCACGAACATACTCGTTCATATTGAACAGCGCGTTCTTGAAGTTCTCTGGGCTGATGACCAGTGAACCGGACTCCCAGAGGATCTTTGTGGCGGTCGCGTCCGTGACCACAATGGCGACTTCTAGAGGTTCGAAGCCCTCGTCGAATGGCAGGCCAGTGGTTTCGAAATCCGCCCAGATGAGGTTGTGCCCATCTACGTGCTGTTCGGTCATTTTAGTTGTCTCCGCGTTCTTGGTTTCGGTCATGATGTTCATGACCCCAAGGTGTGCCCGTCGGAAATGAAAAATTGTTCTCTTCCATCAGAGATTGGATTCGTTGTTCCACCAGTCCACGACGTGCCCAACTGCACCAGCCTCTTTCGTTTTCGTGATGACTGCACATGCAGACCGTTTTACGCCGTCCACTAGCTCTATTTGCATGGTGTCCGCATCGGAAAGTGCCATCATTGGTTCAACTAGGCACTGCTCTGCTGGCAGGAGCATGAATGCCATGGGCATGTTCGCGTCGTACCAGCGCACTTGTTCGGCGCGAGATAGGCTGTCGAACCATTTGTTGATCGTTCGAACGCCTACCTGGATTCGCGTCTGAACTGGTGAATCATCGTCAGGAAATACCAAAGTTGGGTGGCTGGTACCTTTCACACCAAAGTTCTTGTCCTGGCTGGGCTCGTCAACAATGTTTGTGATCGGCGCAATCTCGTAGGTCTTCTTGAACTTCTTAGCTATAGCCTCGCCCATGCCCTCGGGGATGATGCATAGCTTTTCAGCTCCATGCCAGGAGCGAATTCCGCCAAGTTTTGAGGTGGCGTACTGTGCGAGCTTGTCATAAGGCGCTTCTGGAATCCGAGCGAAATTCAGCTCGAACCCTGTTTCTTTCCAGCGGGCATAGGCCGGCGCGAGTTCGCGGTAATTAACGATCTGCTGAACGTATGTGAGTGATGCTCCCGTGATGCCGGCAGTGAGCACGTCCGTTAGCACTGGTCGCACGGACTGCTGGAAGATCATGATGCGAGCGTCCACTGGGTCTCCTGTCAGGCGCAAAGGTTAGTTGGCGGGATTCGTGCGTCAGCAACACTGTACGGCTTACGAATGGCTTTCCGGTCATCCGATAATCCACTTTTACAGACAGCGCTACGGAACATAGACACGTATCAAGCATACCTCAATACATCCCAGCTTTCCGGTTTACCGTATAGAAAAGCCATAAACATGTATAGAAAAGCCAGCTTTTAGCAAATAAAACCGTAAACACAGTTGTAAGTACGGCATAAATACGGGTATCGTCAGACCTATGCAAACCATAATGATCGCGTCAACCAAGGGTGGCGAAGGAAAAACCACCACGGCTGTTCACCTGTCCAAGGTCTCCGCCATGCTCGGCTACAAGACCTTGTTCATCGACCTCGACCCATCCATGGACGGAACCAAATGGTTCAACTTGGAGCCAGCAGACGATGATTTCTTCATTGGTGACATTCTGAGCGCAGACGGAACCGCCGACAAGAATCCCGACCGCAACCCGGTCGGCTGGGCAATGCAAATGGCACTTCAGAGCGACTGGGATGAAAACCTCTTTGTCATCCCCTCGCACGAATCCCTTGGCACCCTCGAATTGAACACTGACCCAGCAATGGAGCTACGCCTCAAGAAGTCTCTCATCGGAGCAGACTACGACGTGGTGATCATTGACTGCCCCAACCGCTCCGGTGGCCCACTCCTGCGATCTGCTCTACTCGTCGCAGACACCATCATCTACTCCGCCACTGGCGACGAAGGTGGTTACGAAGGTGTCAACGGTGCACGTAAAGCCCTACAGATCTTCCAGGAAGAGCAGGAGCTACGTGGATACCCTGCAAAGATCGAAGAAGCTGGAACCGTATTCTGCGGGTACCAGGAAGTCGCCACGCCACGCATGACTTCCAAGATTGTTGACGACCTCCGCGAACTGGGTGTCCTGCTCACTCCGCTGGTACCTGCACGCACCTGTGTCAGGGAATCCCGCACAGCTCGACGTTGGGTGGGTGAATGGGGCAAGAAGAGTGAGCCAGTCATCAATGCCTACATGGAACTAGGAAAGAAGATCATCAAATGAGCGAGCAACCAAACCTGTCTCGGCCACAGAAGACTATTGACCGGAGCGCGCATCCTTCCCGTACTTCTACGTCCACTCCCCCAGCGCCTGCGACGACGGAAGAACCTACGCCCTTGCCGGCCAGCAAGCCAACTAGCGATCTAAAGAGCGCCAATGAGGCCATAGAGGAGTTCCGGCGCGCCAACGACGCTAGCGCGCGGGAGAAGGTCACGGTAACCCTTGACCCTGCCGTTCTTGGCGCCCTCCGCGACCTGAAGAAACTCCATAAGCTTCCACAGGGTGTTGCCATCGACATAGCGGTAAAGAACTTTTACCCGGACTTGTACGAAAAGAACGTCCAGGAGTTGAAAGACCTCCGCTAAGCGGTTCCCAGTCAGTAAGGCCACACCATGACCTTGGTGTGGCCTTACTGCTTTACATACAGATCAACAGCAGTATCTATGGCAAAATCATACGGCTAATCGTATGAATCATGCGGTTAACCGTGAAACCGTCACCAGTCCACAGCAATACAGGCGCATTTCAGTACATATCCGTTTTCATCGTTAAGCATCAAGTTCAGACCGAGGAACCTGGAATGCGCTCAGGCAAGAGAAATTCCCCAATTCGAAGATCGGGGTCTCCCCGCTTGTGCCGGGAAATGAAAAGGCGAGAACGTTCCCCCTTTGCCCTTTGAGTCACTTCCGCCTATGAGGGAAACGCGCCAAACATCAATCATGCTTCAACTCGGTTGAGGTATCGCACGGTGAGCCATTCGACCCAAATTCGACCATATGAGCACACAGGTTTTAGCCTGTAGATATGGTTTCATGTATGTAATTTACAGTAATACTGATTTCAGTTACCGGTTTATGCATTCAAATACAGTTGCACATACTGCAATATGGTTCTACGGCTCCCTCGAAATGAATCCATACTTGAGAGCGACGGCCAACTATCCCTAGGTGCTCGCGCGCTGTTACTCGTTGAGCGAGACTCTGTTGCCCTTCGCGTCGGTACCAACAATAGCGACGGTGCCTGCCAGCAGGTAGGGGAGTGGCCGACCGGAGGGCAAGGTAGTTCAGTCTTCGCGGGGGTTCAAAAAGAGCCTTTGGCTATTCCGCCCTCATTAACCGGGAACACGATGCCACTTGGTGCGGTAACGAATTCTGCCGTCTGGCACTTGATGATTTTGGTACACAGGTGATCCGGCCAGTTTCATTGAATTCTTGCTCCACCCAATCGGCAATGCGATTTTCTGGGCTGATGATATTGGCTCTGATTGCACTCACGGCGTGTTTCCTTCTCTTTATACATGCCAATGGGCGGTGTCTAAACCCGGTGAAGGGTTTAGACACCGCCCATCTTGGACTGCCGGTAGGGGAGTGGCTTAGAACGGCGGTTCGTCGTTGGAGTCTCCCCAGCCTCCGCTGTTGTTCCCGCCCGTGCTCCACGGATCATTGGCAGGAGCGTTCCAGCCTCCGCCCTGCCGTGGAGCGTTATTCTGCTGGGTGTCCTGTGGGGCATGCGTTGGTTGGAAGCCTCCACTGCCTCCACTGGCGCGCTGGGTGCGGGTGACCTTGGCTGATGCGAAGCGCAGTGATGGGCCGATTTCATCGACTTCTAGTTCCATCACGGTGCGCCGTTCGCCTTCCTTGGTGTCGTAGGAGCGCGAGCGTAGCCGTCCTTGCGCAATGACTCGCATTCCTTTGGTCAAGGTCTCTGCGACGTTCTCTGCCGACTCGCGCCACACAGAGGCGCGCAGGAACAGTGCCTCTCCGTCCTTCCATCCGTTACTGTCACGGTCGAAGGTGCGCGGGGTGGATGCGATGGTGAAATTGGCTACCGCTGATCCAGACGGGGTGAAGCGCAGTTCAGGGTCGGCGGTGAGATTTCCGATGACCGTGATAACGGTTTCGCCTGCCATGGTGTTTCTCCTTTTCATTCGGGTTAAAAGTCGCTCGTAGCACCAGTGGATGCTCGCATCGTTAGTGTGTGCCTACTGGACAGAATTATTCATGCTAGCCGGACAGGTTTGGGGGAGTGCCTCTGTCCAACCAGGTCGCTCCGGGTATCGCCGTCATCCTTGATGGACATATGCATTGAATACAGTTGATCGCACAGTTTTACATTCTGACGTACTTTCTACCAGATATATTTTATGGTTTTCTGTATAACTGTTCTGTATTGGTGCATGTATCCCTGTATTTAGCAGATAGATTTCTTTCCTTCTGGCACACATTGGCATGGAAGCAACACTGCCATTTTGGAGGGCACGAATGAGCATTACTTACCCACGCACGATGAACAGCAAGAAGAAGCCGGTCTACAAATTCACTGTGACTAAAGGCCTTTCTGGTCGTGATCTGAAGGTCACCTTCGCGCACAACAACATCAACCCAATTTTTCTTGTGGACGAGCAGGGGGAACCTCAGCTTGGGTGGCGCGTGGATTTCCAGCAGAAAGGTAACTACGACTTCGATAGTCTGCCTCAGACTCTGCAACCAGCCGTCCGTGATGCGGTCAATGAGATTCTTGATCGCGAGCTTGAGTACATCAAGCCAAAGGTTCGCGATCACAACAGCGTCTCTTATGCCGTCTATGAGACCGTTTGTGAGGCCGTAGTCGGCATCTATGACGTGGAAGAGGTCTTTATGATACTGGGGCGCTCACACGCACTTGAGTTCGATACCCCGCTGTCGCCCGAAGCCTTGAACGTGGCGCACAGGTCGCTGAAGAACTTCACTGATGTTGAACGGCTGGAAGACGCCGGACAGAAGATCAAGGATATGCAGGACACCATTGATGGTCTTCAGGAAACCCTCAAGGACTCTAGCAAGAAATGGAAGGAGTACATGATTCCTTCGCAGGACGTGGAAAAAGGGGTTGTGAAGCTGATCCGAGACCTTGAGACCGGGTGGATTTCCTATGATCCTGGTGCCTCTCTAGAAGACAAAGTGCTGGATCGTCTGGGTGAGCTAGAAGATTTGCTCCCAGACGTTTGGAACAACTTTCTTGAGGAATTCGACTAGTCTGTTGCCCGTATGCGTCAGCTCTTCCCTGTGGGAGAGCTGGCGCATACTGGATTAAGCAGAAAATTCGTTGGGGGAGAGGTGTCGCTTTGGAAGGGGAAGCCAACATATGGCGAGTGAAGAAGATGCCTGGACAAGGCACGCACGGTTTCCTGGCCGTAACTCCTGGTTGCGAAGGTGCCCCTCATCCGACCCGCTGGTGTAAGTGCAAACCGTTCAGAACCATCCGGCTCGCTGAACAGTACATTGAGTCCATGATCGAGGCTCCTGAGCACAGGTAGGCCTCTTACAGCCATGCCAGGAAACAGTACGGTGCCCCACCAAATAATGGTGGGGCACCGTACTGTACATCTTGGTGTTTCAGGCTCTTGGCACACGGCTTCCAGAACTCCTGCCGGTACTTTTCGCTCAGGAACTCCGAATTAGATTTTCCATTCCGCCGTGGACGATAGTACTAATCCATTATTCGCCGGCCTCGGGATACTCCACTTCCCACGTTGGGTGGATCGGGTAGGTTCGCTTCGGGTCGCCGTCGTATCTGATGCGCAGGTACATCTGGCCACTGGTGGTTCCAGTGATCGTGCACGGTCTGCCTTCGAACTTGATCCTCATGCCCCTCTTAGCCGGAACGCTGTAGTACTCCCGGATTCGCTTCATCCTCATTCTGTTTCGCCTTTCAACATTCTCGGTAGATCCATATGGGGCGCTGGTCGGTTTTATTAGTTCTCCGGGAAGACTGTGGCGTTCAGGAGGCCGAGTACGTCTTCGCACTGGTCTGCGTTCAGCTCGTCTATGGGCAGGCGGGTTGCTCCCATGATGCTGTTGATCATGGTCGCGTAGTTCACGCACTGGAATAAGGTGCCATACCCTTCAGCGTGAAGCTCTTCTGGGGTGTGGTTGCTGATGGGTTCCAGCTCGAACGCTCGTATTGACTGCATGAGCTTGGCGTACACGGGGCGTTCGATGACGTGTTGGTAGTGATCGTAGCGGGCGTGCTCTTCAGCTACGTCCTTTCGGCCATGAGCGTCGATTGGCTCTCCGAGTGCACCGCAGGAGCATAGGTAGACCATCTTCAGCTTGCTGTACCCGTGCTGTACGTGGCTTTGTTCCCAATACGAGTATTCTTCGAGCTTGTGGTGTGGGTTCACTGTTGGGCGAGTGCTCTCGTGTCCTATGCATCCAAGGTTGACGCTATTCTCTACGCGTTGGCGTACTTCTGCGCTAGTGATATTGAGGTGCTGGGTGAGTGCTTCAACGAGTTCGTGGGTGGTTGGCAACATGGGGTTCCTGTTAGGGGTTGGCTTGGGTCTTCTTCAACATCAGTGTGTGCCACCAGGAGCCTTTTCGTTGCGGAGTTACATTGAGCCTATAGCCGTGATTGGGCAAAACAATGGCCGGTGCCAGGTGATCCAAATTTGAATCACCGGGCACCGGCCATTTATGCAAACTTTAATGATCGCGTTTAGCTACATTCAAGTTTGTTCAGCTTATCATCACGTCGAACCTCTGAAGCATCGTATGGACGACTGATCGACTGCCTACCGGGCGCTCTCCTAGGCGCTGAGGGTGGCAAATCGCCTCGAATATCCCGAATATCGGCTCCCACGATTCGAGCAAGTAGTCGTGGTATTTTTCATCGCCGTTGCGGAAGTCCAGGTTCATGAGATGCATGGTGAGCGATAAGGATTCCTGCACGGTGAACTGCGAGATGATACTGGCTTGGGCGAGCGCATTGAGCAGCACCACTGCGTCCTTGTGGGATGCAAGCTTGAGCGCTTTGGCGTAGACCTCGGGGAGGGTGCCCAGCTCGACCGTGTTGTGCCAGCTTCTCGGGGAGTGGCAGATTCCTGCGTGTAGGCCGTCTGAGATGGTGAGGTACATATCTGGCACTCCCCAGAGCCTAAGAACATCGCTAACGGTGTCTATCTTGCGAGGGATACGCAGGGTCGTCAGCTTGATTGGCGTGTGTTGAGCTGTCATTGGTCACCCTTCGTCGGCGTTTTTTGGATACCGAGAATGTGTGCCACGGGGCAAGTTTCTGTTCACGGATACCCTTTAGCAACCCCTGAAGTTCCCCGAATTCGCAGTTGGTACTGGCTCCTGGACATAAAAACCCGACCCGTGCGTCGGGTCGGGTTTCTTTTTAGATATAGTCCGCGGACTGTACGGTTCTTAGTCCTGGCTGGCTCGTAGTTGTTCGAGCGCGTAGATCAGGTCTTCTATGAGCCTGCGCTTGTCTCCGTCGATGTTTCCGAAGTGCAACCAACGTGGTTCTTCAACCCAGGCACTGTTATTGACCCGAATTGCTTTGTATCCGTCGGGGTCTTTGGTGACTTTGAAAGTGTCACCGTATTCGACGTAGAGGCCTTCTTGTTCCATGGGCCGGGAATCCTTCTTCGTGGTGGGCTATCGGATCAGACAGTGCCGGGATGACGCTGTTGCTTCAGTCTATTTGCGCAGTCGGACGCTTTGAAGGCTCCCCGCGCGTGGGAGCCTTCATTGCGTCTAGGTGAGCATGGTGTCTATGAAGTCCTCAAGACCGGGAAAGTTCTCTTTGAAGAGTTCCAGAATGGTGTCTGGGTTGATGTTCCGGTAGTCCAAGTTCAGCTCCATGCTGGTGCCGTGCGTGCCGTGGAATGATCCTTGGATAGCTGGAATGACGATCTTCTCCCTTACATCCCAGTCCGTCTGAAGCCCTGGCGTGGTGTCAAAGTCGGTGTAGTTGTACACTCCCTTGCCCAGGGTTTTCCACCAG
The DNA here is from genome assembly GCF_052377485.1 of Glutamicibacter sp. AOP38-B1-38. Classification (NCBI taxonomy): domain Bacteria; kingdom Bacillati; phylum Actinomycetota; class Actinomycetes; order Micrococcales; family Micrococcaceae; genus Glutamicibacter; species Glutamicibacter sp. AOP38-B1-38. The sequence continues at coordinate 28,750 of NZ_JBQSWU010000031.1, forward strand.
GTGATAACTTCTTCGTCGGTCATCGCGTCAAGGTCTGGCACAGCGACCCCCACGTACTGCTCTAGGGTTACGCCTTCGTCCTCTGCATTGATCACGTCATCTTCGCGCATGCCCCGCAAGGTCTGCACTATGTCTGCTGTCGATTCAGGGATGAGTGGGAACACCTGGTCGATCACTTTTTGTTTGAGTGGCCGTTCACGCCACCATTCATTACGAATGGATAACTGGATCACCGGGTTCTCATCTTGCCGACCGTCGTGCCAGAATTCGTCAGTGGAGAAAACGTAAAAGTGGAGTGGGTTGAGGTGCTGGTCAGCCTTCTCTAGCCATTCGTTCCGGTTCATCGAGTGTTTCTCTTCTGCTGGCTTGTTGCTGAGCTTTTCTACGGCTTCTTCACACCCACCCGAGGTAACTGGCCTTGTCTTCCACGTGCGCACGGCTCCTACCAGGCGTGATGACCTGGTGGATGCTAGTTCTGCTGGCCACCTGTGCTCTACAGCTTCTTGTTCAGTGTCGGGTAGTCCTGCGTCGTAGAACGGGTCGTCATAGTCTCCTGTCCTATGGAGTTCTTGGATTTCCCGTGGGTCGGTCTGCGGGTACATGTCCGGGTACCAGTAGATTTCTGGGCCGTCTCCGCTTCCGCGCCAGCATCCTTCCTTGTCACGTCCGACTATGGCTACATCGCTGATGGTTTGCAACAGGAAGAATCTTCCGGGGCCGGCAGTGTTCATGATGGATGCAACTTGCTGTGCGGTGCGGGGTGCACCAGGTAGGCCAGCGTCATCCTTTTCGTCGTTCATGTTCACCAGCCCCTTGGAGGTGATTTCCTGGACAAGGCAATGCAAGTTGTCGTCAGCGCCCTGTCCGTAGATCCATTGCAAGGGGTTAGTGGGGTTCTGTGGCACCCACGAGTAGCGCTGTTGCGAGAGAGTCGTTCCTGCCCAGGTTTCCTCGCCATTACCAATTTCTTGGCGGTGCCACGCGCCGATTGGTGCCCCGTTCTGGTCGTAGAAGAGACCGATGCTGTTGGGTTCGTGCTCGAAGATTTCGAGCATCTGGCGTTTGTGCTCTGGCATGAGGTGGGCTTTGACCGCTGAAGGGGCATACACCTTGTATGTGCTGAGCTGAGGGGCTTCGCTGGTTCCTGCAAGTTGGCGTTGCGCCTCGCAGTACTTGAGTCCGTGGGCTTTGGCGTAGGCACGGACGGCCTTTTTGCGGTTGCTGTCGCGGGTCATGAGATTTATCCAGTTCAGGGTCGCTCATGCCGTACCTCAGGAGATTGACCCGGTTGCTGGGTTTGTCTCGTTACGCATGATCAAAGACCTTGGCTTAGTCGAAATCCCTACTGGTACGGAGAGGATTGCGGTGCACAGGTGTTCGCGTTCCACCTTGAACGAAAGGATAGCATTCGGACGTTCAGATCGTCAGATGCGTGTTGAGAAAGCACCCCAGTCGGGCTCTGTTGCATGTCTGCCGGCAGGTGAGATTACTCTTTGTCGATGTTGACCTGGCGCATGTCTACGAGAATTTCAGCTTCGTTGCGATCCATGATGATCCCGAAGATATGTTCCTTCTTCACGGTGCCGGTAAGCAGAGCGCGCGTGCGGTCATTGAATCTGTTGGCGAAGAACTCTCCTGTACTTCTGTTCAATGACCAGGAGATGCGCAGGGAGTCTTCGTGGTCGCCTCGATACACGGTCAATTCCTCAGGCAGGGTGCCGTAGAGTTCTAGCCCCTTCTTGTCCGCCAGCAGGAGTGCTCCGTCACGCTTGGATAGGAGTTGATCCCAGTACTGTTTCATTTCGTAGTGGTTCTCTGAGTCTGACCAGATTTCTGTGGCGAGTGCTTTTAGCTCGGGGGAGAGGTCTACAAGCGGGGTCGCTAGCCCGTTCAGGACGTGCTCTACGAAGGCTTCTAGGCGGTAGGGGCGTTCGTGGATGAACACAACGGTTGACCAGTCCTGGTCTTCAATGGCTTTCTTCAGCGCCCATGTCTTGGACGTGTAGATGCGGTTGGCCAGTCCGCTGAGTACAGCGATGGGTTCGATGACCAGTGGGTGATGCAGGCTGGTTCCGAAGGCCGTCTCGTGGCGCAGGTAGGGTTCCAGTTCAGGCAGGAGTGGTTCGTTGACGAGCTGTTCGAGGTCTAGCTCTCCGAATTTCGGCATGGTTAGTCCGCTGTCGGTGGCACCGTGCTCGGTGGCTTCGCTGGCCATGATCTGTTCCTCTTTTGCTGTTTGGTCTGCATTCATTATCTCAGTTCGCGCAGGCAATCAGTTAGCTGATTGCCATGCAACGGACGTGGCGGACTATAAGCCGGTTCGAGACGGCGTTCTAGTCCACCACGTGCGGTGCCTTGCTGGCTGTTACACGTCGGTTGGAGTCCAGACCAGGCGTACCGGCAATGGAATGTCGGTAACGGCAATCTGCACTTGTCCGGCTTGGCTCATCCATTGCTTCACGTTGCGCGGGTTCTCCGTGTACCTCTCATACACTGAGCCGTCTGAGTAGCGGACGGCACTGTGCGTTGAGAGATTCTGAAGCCCTTCATGGCTCTCGATCAGCGGGTGGTAAGTATCCTCGTAGGCGGTGACAATTCGCTTGACCAATTCTTGGCAGTTCTCGCACCGGCCTTCGCTCCCGTCTCCGCAGGTCGGACAGGTAAAGTCCAATGCTCCTGTCGCCTTTTCTAGTGCGTTCTTATCTAGCTCCATGGTTTCTCCTTAGTTAGGGGAGCTGACGTGCTTCGTACACGGTCAATGTGTGCCCGGAGGAAAGGTTTTATTTGTGCCAATGCCTAACGGCTAGCACCCTCTGTCGATCAAGATTCAAAGTCAGAAACACCGGCAACCAACGCTTATACGGCATCAGCCGTGCTGACATTTGTTTGAATGTCAGCACGGCTGGGAATCATTTGGCGAGGTACGTCTCGTACACGTGGCTAACCCCGCGTGCTTTGAGCCATTCGTGCAACGGCGCATTCAGCACTTCAATACCGGAGTCATCCCAAAATTCCTCTTTTGCGGACTCAGAAGCGTCCTTCCACTCATCCGACTGAAAGAAGTCCAGCGCCAGCGCCACGGGGTCATGTCCATCATGCTGATACATCTCCGTGATGCGGTAGATCGCGTCCTGCGGGGTGATCGTTAGGCTAAAGGCATTCAGCCGGCTCTCAACATCAGCGCTGATTCTAATCTGCTCGGACAGGCTGACCTCTTCAAGCAGGTGACGCACCACGTTCGCGCAGAACTGTTCACGCGGTATTCCGTTCGCGCACGCGCCAAGGGTGATCGCCTCAGTAAAGTAGCTCATCATATCTTCTGTGTTCATGCTTGAGTCCTCTCATGACTCGCTAGGGCTTCGTACACGGTCAAGGTGTGCCAAGAGGAAGCAATTTCTTCGCGCCCTACAGCAGGTCTTTCAAGCGCAGTCACGGACGAAACAAGAGGCGGTACCGGGAACCGTGCGATTCGTTCGCACTGTCCAGGTACCGCCTTGATGGATATTTGTTTCTTAACATGGCTATCGTCCACTAATGCCGTCGATGATGGACACAATCAATTCAACGATGCTTGCGATTGACCAGATCACGAACTTGATAATCAGCGGGGTCAAGAAGATCACCAACGCGATGAGAACCATTGCGGTCTTCACCGAGAAACGGAATGCCCAAGAAACCAAGCCCATGGTCATTCACCTCCTTCTACATGCGTCAGGAGCACTCAATTTCGGCACTGCACCCTCAACTTAGAATTCAGTACCCAGGCAACCGTCTGTCACCTTCGTGCTCACAACCCATGTGTGCCAGAGGGAATGAATTTATCGTTCAGCCACTGCCGGCAACTACAGGTCGGCTATGGGCAGTTCACGAACACGCCAGACCTTCTCAAAAATGTCCTCCACCAACTCCCACGTCACCACCTGCGAGCGCTCGTTGTTGCCGAGCCTGACTTGGATGAGCCATGTTGCGTAGTCGATTCTCACGCCGGTTCCTTTGGGGATGCGCATGCCCAATTCCCACCATTTGATGCGGTCGTAATGGACGGTTGGTACGACGGTGACAGTCCACGTGCGTCCATTGCGCAGTATCTTCCAGGGGTGCCCTGTTGGCGTGAATTGAACTTCTACTTGTTCGAGGTCGCTGAACCTATCCACGCGAGCAGGCTTTCATCCCGCAGGAGTGCATGACCGGTGGTCGGTGCACGTCGATTACCGCCTCACGGCGAGCGCTTGTCCATCCGCAGGCGCAGGCTTGCTGGAAGTAGAGTTTGCCGGCCACGCCGGAGGCGTGGGAGGCGTGGGTGGCGTGAGCGGTAGCTCGCTGTTCTTTGGATGATGCCCGTGGCAAGAGTTGTCCTTGTCGTTGCTTTGGCTGGCACCTTGCGTGTCAGCCGTTCGGCGCACGATAGTGCCGGGTGTCCGTCGCCAAGCCCATATTAAGAGTTAACTGGGTGGACTTAAATGAACTGGGTTCAATACTGGGTTTGGTTGAAACTCGGTGTTCTTGAATGAACTGTCCTGAGTATTTCGATGATGACTTGGTTAGTTTAACTGGGTTGATTTGGTGCGGTGCTCTTGTTGATTCTACTGGGGTTTTTGATCGTTACTGGGTTGCTCTGCAGGGTGTTCTTGGCTCTTGTCTTGTGTGCTCGATACTGGGGTTTTTGATCGTTACTGGGTTGCTCTGCTTGGTGCAGTTGATCGTGTCGTAGGCGACTCGTTCCAAGGTATTTTCGGCGCTTCGCGCTGGGCTGATTGTGTAGCTGGTGAGCATGCTTTCCGGCTGTCTGATTTGGTGGTTGTTGAGTTCTCGGCGCTTCGCGCATCGGTGATTTGGTCTCTGACTGGGGCGACTCTTCCGGGTCTGATTCTCTGGGTGGATTCGGTTCTGCTGGGTTGATGTTTGGGTGGATCAGCCGAGCTGAGTTACTTTGTTGGTTCGGCGCTTCGCGCTGGGCTGACATGGTGGGTGATTGGGTATGTTCCCCTGGTTTGGTTGAACTGGTGGTGACTGATATTTGGTGCCGTCAGGTGCGGGGTGTCGCGATGCATTATGAGGATCATTCTGTGAAGCATCATGTGCTGTGGATCGTTACCGAGGAGGCGTTGAGTACAGGGGGGCGGGTCACCATGTTTGATGGAACCAGGTACCTCTTACCGGGTGGAATCAATACAGCCAAGGGGAGCCAACAAAGCTCAAATGAACCCAGTGAACTCGGAGCGCCCAACCCGTTCAGCCGAGACACCAAGGGGAAGAACCCAGTTCAAACCAAGGGGTCAAGGGTGAATCGACCAAGCCGTGTGTGCGCAGGATTGAACGAAGTACAAGCCGAGAATGCTGAGCTAAGTTGAACCCGGATGAACCAGGTGAACAAAGAGCCACCTCGGCTCGACTGAACCAGTTCATCACGGGTCAACGTGAACAGCATGACGCAACCACGGTCCGCCCACCGCAGGTGCAACCCCAGTATCCTGAGCCGTCAGATTTCATCTCCCAACCACGACGCAAGTACGGTCGGCTTCACTGGTGGCACAAACCGAAGAATGAGGAACACAGCCCACCAGGGGAGCCGACAGCCCACCGCAGGTGCACCCCCGACTTTCAAGCCGACAAACCATAGAGCTGTACCAAAAGCTGTAAAACCAGTACGGAAATATGGTATGTCGGGGAAAGAGGGGGTGGCCAAGGCGGTTCAACTAGCTTGCTTCTGGTCGAACTCCTGCTTTTAATTCGAAAGAAATCGGGAAATTTAGCCGAATTCGCACGCATTTTCCCTTGACAGTTGATAAAATTTACCCATGAGCTTCCAAATTTTCCGCATGTCTCGGCAAGCTGGGGAGTCTTCTGACCCAGCTCTGTTCAACCAGCGAGCAAGTTCTTTCGCCACCAAGGCCACCTCTGGGTCTGACGGGGGTGTTTTGATCGTCGTGAAAACCGATTCAGGCGTGGAAACCTATGCAGGGTTCAACGACGCGGGAGTTAACTCAGGTGCGCACATGAGTTTGGCGCAAGCTGTTGGAGCCAGGGCAGAGAGCGATGTACTTCCAGGGGTCGTTTTTGACGCTCCAAGCATTGCTTTCGCCCAGTACAGCGCGTCTGGGTTCAGGCGTGAGACGCAAGCAGGGCTAGATCCTTTTGAAGTTGCTCGCGTTATCGCTAATTCACTCCCAGTCGGCGCGTGGGTTGGTGTTGCTTTCCGCTCCGCGTCCAAGGCTGAGAACAGACGGTACGTACCGTGGCTAAGTCATCGTCTTAACGCAAGTGCGCCTCAACATCACTCGGTGACCTCCGGTGCGATTGTGGCATCATTCTGGGCTGGCGGTGAAGATTTTGCTACAGCTTCTTCGCTTCTGAAACAGTTGACTGCTGAACTTCCTGGCTTCGACTTGGACGTAAAACCTGTACGGTTTTCCGGTCGTAAAAAAGCACTGTATAACCTTGCTCTTGGTCTTGCGCTTGTGGGTGGATGGTTCGTACTGCCCGACTCGTTGGACGTGGAAATCGTTAGCTGGCTTGATCTAAGTTCTGCTCTCCTGGTTCTCGGTTGCCTGTTCCTTGTCTACGGTGCCAGCCAGCTAGCAAATTGGTTCCCTAATGTCAGAAAGTCATTCGATAAGAACCTTGCCAAGGGTGCGCTTCCAGCGCCTCCTAGGCGGTCGTCTAAACCGCGCAAGCCCGTCAAGGAGCACTACGAGAACAAGACCGTCAAAGACAGTGAAGGCAAGTCTCACAACAAGCAGAAACTTGTTAAAGAATTCGCGGGTGACTACCCGTTAGCTGGAAACGCATTCATGGTTGGTGGCAACGTCATTGCTGGCCTTGCTTCACCACACACCGATAGTCAATCAGGGAATGTCGTCAGTCGGGAACGAAGCACTCCTGTCGCCCTGACTGGAAAGACTATTGGGCCATACATCGGTGATTCAGAGAGCGACAAAATTCGTCTTAGCGCACCAGACATGCGATACGGTGTTGCCGTTTTTGGGCGTCCGAACGGTGGCAAATCCGTTCTCATCCGTTCCCTGTGGGCATGGCACCTACATGAGCGGTTGAATCCCTGCGGGAAGAAAAATTTCCCTGGCAAGAACAACACAATGATTGCGTTCGAGTCCAAAGGTGAAGGTGCACAAAAGTACCTAGATTGGGCTCAAACGATGGGGGATCGCGCTGACCTCATTGATGTAATGAATCCCTACACTCTGGGTATTGATTTGTTCGATGTTCCCGGAACGATAGCTGACCGAGCAAAGTTCTTTGTCGACGCAATGAAGTATGCATTTGGCGAAGGACCTATCGGCCCAGAGTCGTCCAAAACACTACGCCTTGTCTTCACCGCTTCGTTAGCAATCACGCCCGAAATCATTGACATTGCCCTGGAAGATAAGGACGTTAGCCGGCGTGCAATCGTGCATGGTGGATCACCTATTCACTATGCTTACATTCTTACTGGTGGAGCTTCGGATCGTGAATCTGTTGCGCTTTGGAAGGCGTTAGAAACCGTAAGCATTCGTCTTCGCGAACGGCAAACACCTGATCCCACGATTGACCTTGCAGTGGACTCGATTGCACCTCTATTCAAGGGTCGTACAGAGGCATACAGGGCTAAGGTATTCAATGCCCCTATGAACAAGCTTGAGTCATTGAGCACCCTTGGCTACTGGTGGTCTGTACGTCGACAGAAAACTTCTTGGTCAGAAATTATCTTGAGCCACCGAGCAATCGTCATCAATACCGGTTCAACGACTTTCTACAACAAGAGCCAGCAAAAGAACGTGAACATAGTTCTAACTGACGAAGAGACCAAAATCGTTTCATCGCTTCTCTTCTTTGGCATGAATAATGCGATCAAGCGTCACTGTTCTGGCTGGTACGAGCAGGATAAGAACATCACTTTCTTCACCGACGAGCTTGCGCTTATCGCTGGTGAAAACCCTGAGATTCTGATGTGGTTCCGCGATCAAGGTCGAGCCTACGGTGTGCGTCCGATCCTTGCTTCACAGCGACCAGATCAGATTACTGAAAACCTACGAAACAACATCATGACTTATCCGACCAAGATGTCCTTCGCTCAGGTCGATAAAAAGACAGCAAAGTATTTTGCTGAGAACATCACCAACGATTCCTCAAGCAACGCGAACGACCGGTGGACTGATCAAGACCTAATGAATTTGCTCCCATATCACGTCGTACTGGTGACGCACGTCGATGAGCGGTTGCAATCTCCTGTGGTGGTTAAGTTGCCGAATTTTGAAGAGAACATGGCCGGGTACAGCGCCATTCAGGAGAGCATCTAACGGATGATTTCGAATTCACGAAGCGCTCCCACAGAGCCGTCAGTACCGCCTCAGGAGGAATCTCTTGGCTGGCCAGCGTCCGATGCATTCTCTCTCAATCCTGTCGAGCCTCTAGAGCTTTCTTCGCGCCTAGACCCATACTGGGAACAGCTCTGGGCACCAGGCTCGCAAGCGGTCTGGTCAACGAAGGACATTCTCGACGTTCCCCGTGTTACACCCGTATACAAGAAATACCATCTGACTGTCGATGAAGCTGTCGAAAAGTTCTTCAATGGAAAATTCTTTGACCAGAAACTGAGCTTCCTAGGTGCCCTGGATAGCTGGCGAACTATGACAGCTCAACAGGTATCAGCATTCACTGGAATGCCAGAGTTTTCCGACGTAAACAGCTTTCCTTTGAGCAATTTGTTCATGGCCGGACTAATAGACATTGGTGTATTTAACGACCCCATTGCCCGTCTGGATAGGCGACTTGGCTCTATCTACCGACCTACAGATTCAAACTCGTTCAAGAAGTACATCGAGCCTCGTTTGACGTACCCTGAATGGTTACACATCACTGGTGGAACGCCTTGGACTAGTGGAGGTCAATATGACCGACATAATGTTCTCGCAACAGAGCTAGGTCTACGTTGCGCAGAGTACCTGGATATTGGAAGTGTCCTCGGGGAAAAGTACGCGAGTGTAGATCTTCTGGCCGGCTCCGGCCTCGGGAAGAACGTAGATAAGCCTGATAACCGTCGCGCCGATGGGGTGATCGTCCGCAAGGACGGCCTACGCATCGCTTACGAACTGACAGCCAATGACGGCGCAGATTTCGAGCGGAAGATCAGACGCTGGGCAGACCTCATCTCCCAACGCCCGTTAGAAACTTCAGGCCTCGTCGTCGTCTATGTCACTGCCGGGCACCCGGCAAGGTTAGGCACCAGCGCAAACCCCAGGGTAGCCACACACAACACCCTTGTGCGCGTACTGCGTGAGTATCCCAGCCGTGGTGTGGATTCACCAGCACAACGCATCGGCATCGCGAGCTGGGATGAGTGGTTCCCTGCACGTCATCAGTTATCAGACCGGTTCCTGAATCTCACGGCGAACTTCGCCACCGGTACAGGTAAAGGCATCTCGCAGTGGGAATCAAAGAACCTCCTGGACATGCCCTTTGCGCCTCACCACAGCCTCAACGCCACAGCAATCAACAGCAACATGAAGATGTTAGGGCAAACGCCTTGGTGGATGCGCGAGGGTGATCATACACATCTGATCGGTACGCCATTAGGTAGGCAGAATCTTGCTCCACCGATCCCTACCTACTATCGAGGGTACGAACCGAAGTTCCGCGAATTCGGTATCGCCACAGGCAACTTGGAGGGTCACCGAATCACTTTGCCAGACCGTCTGAAAGCACAATGGAAATCGAGGAATAGCGAATGAGTGCCCCGTTTTACTTCACCAGCGGTCTCACCATCTTTTACATCCTGGTACTCGGAGCTTGCCTCGTATCCTGGGCACAATACCGAATCATCAGCGCTAACCGCACCGACGGCACTGTAGTCAACTGCGTACAGAACTGCGCGCACTTGATCCTGAGCCTGTTCACCTCGTACCTAGTGGCTTCAGCTCTACTAGGTCGTTTGTTGTGGGTCTCGTTGGTGCCACAAGGATTCCATGTTGACGTGTTCAACGATCCATTCGCGATCTTCAGGAACAGCTTGGAGTTCATGCACACCTTCCATCCTCAGAACGTGCTAGTGGAAGAGGGGTTGGGAGTCATCTCATGGATATTCACCCTTGACACCTATATCCTCCTGGCCTGCTCCCTGATGGTGGTGTTGTTCTTCATTTGGGTTACCCCGCTGACCGCGTTCTATCTGGTTTCATCTCTCTGGTTCACGCTCAAATCGGCATGCCAGCACTTCGTTGGGAAATCCTGCGGGTGCCATAGAAACCGCATCGAATCGCTCATCAATAAAGAAGCGACAGTCCAATGACAGCAAACATGCTGTTCTAGCCCGGAATGCTTCGAGGCATAGGTAAACCCCTCACTGAAACATCCCGTGAGGGGTTTACCTATGCCACGACAGGCTGTTGCCTAGTTGTCGTCTTCCAGCTCTGCGAATTCCTTCTCCGCAATATGGTTCTTTGACGGATGGAGGATCAGGTATTGCGAGGTCGCTTCGACCCTAGCGGTCTTGTATATCACCTTGACTGCATCGAGACCTCTGATGAAGTCGCGCCGGAAATCTCGCACCCGAGAATGGTGTCCACCGAATTGTTCAAACAGCTGATCCCACGTGATCCGAGTAATTGGCATCCGCGGTGCATTCTTCGGAGTGTAGAGTCTCGCTACCAGGAACAAGTAAATGTCAAGCTGAAGTGGGGCTTTGCTGAATGCGCTGACTGCCTCTTTGTAGATCGGGAATTTGTACTTTCGTACTGAGTCAATGAACTGAGATGACAGTTTGACCGGTGCTCCCCATTCAATATCTTCGATTTCACCGTTGGTCTTGTTGATGACCAGGCTAATGTCGCCGATGGGCAGGTGTCCTACGCTGAACTTTTCTACGCTCTTCCCATTCCCCAGAAATTCTTCTGATACCGAGTCGAGAACAATAGATGCACCCAGGAGTCGTTTGATCTGTTCAATGCACTGACGCTTCGTATTCCCACCTTGGTTCGCGCCATTCGCGATTCCTAGTTGGCGCGCAAACTCGTCAAAGCTCCTTGGCAAACGAAGATCATCAATGTCGTCGCCCTTCATAGTCACCTGTTGCGCGAGCCAGATAAGGATGAGGCGAGGCCAGATCCCGTAAGGGAATTCTCGTGCTTCAGCTCCCTTCTTGCCTCGTGCACGGTAGGGCGAAAGAGTGAACCGCACATTGCCGTTCACGCGTTCCCATACTTCTGGCCCTTCGCCTTTTCGGATGGGGTTCTTATAGGGCAAACACACCGATGAGAGCCACCAGGGCGAAACGCTCAGCTTCTTGTTCCCATCCTCAATCAGACCACGGGCAGTGATTGCATGGGCAGTACGGTTCACCACTTCGAAAGGGTTAGGAAGCTTCGTTGCTCCCTTCTCTTGAGGCTGTTCGCTCTCTGTATTGTTCGTGGGTTCCATGATGACTTTCAGGAGAGGGTGTATCCCAGTGTGCCTTGTTGAAGCACGTTGGGATTGCTTGCTGTCCACCACGTAGGTGTTCGTGTCGGAAACGGTTCTATCGGCTCTTACTTATAGATGTGTGCGAAACGAATCCTCAGTGGCGTATTTTGAGTGAAAAACTTTTCCTTTCGCTCTGACTAGCCTCGGCAGTCACCTTCTGGCGAAGCTCTTCGGACACCCTCAATGTGTGTCACCTGGACACGTATTTAACTCGCGCATCACAACGTCTCTAAAGGCGCTCAATCCCTGCATTATTCCAACATTGGAACTTATCAAGCGCGAGTTGTATCCGTATTTTGATCCTGTGGATAACCCGCAATCTATACGGACACAACTCGCGCACTACACGGACACAACTCGCGCACTACACGGACACAACTCGCGGGAATACGGACACAACTCGCGCCTCAGACTTTATCCACAGGCTTACTTCCCAGTGATTACGGGGCAAAATGGGATTTGGCACAGCGCCCCCTATTAACTCTCCAATAACTCTTTCCTATAAATACCCCTCTAACTCCTCGGTCGTTTTGGGAGCCGATCGTTAAGAGAGGGAGTTGAGCAAAATTTTTGGAGCGAAGCAAAATCTCGTTTTCGCAGAAAATCATGCCAGCGATATGCCCATATTCCTTGCCCTCTTTTGACGATCTAGGACGATAAAGAGGCGACGACTCAAAAGCGTGTTTTCGACAAGCCTCTACCTCCCTGCAGGACGCTCCGCTTCGCTTCTGCTGGCCTATTGAACCGTTGCCTTGGATTGCCCTCAATGCGGTATCCGCGTGCACCAGTGCGGGGGTGGAACCTCTCAGACCGGCATGATGGAAGATATGAGTGACAAGAAGAATCGAACGGTTGCTGAGTTCTTAGGCGATGGGGGAGCAATCCCATTCACGATCATTGCAATCGTGTTTATATCCCTGATGGTTTACGGCCTCTTTGCCTAGGGAGGGATAGTCGATGACAGTTACTGGGATTTTTGGCGTTCCTGGCGCAGGTCTTGAGAACCAAGATTTTGCACGCAACATTGGTACCGCTAAAGCTGGTGCCAAGTTTGAAAAACGTACTGCGAAGGTTCTCAACGAACTATCCAAGCAATGCGCTGTGCTCCATGATGTGCGCATCCCCTTAGCAGGCGTAAAGGCGAATATGGATCATATCGTTGTAGCCGGCAAGCATGTGATGCTGATTGATACCAAAGGGTGGAGCAAAGGCTTCTATTGGACTCTCCCCGGCCTTGGTACTTTCCACGGGGTGAAGCGGGCTTTGTACGTCGATAAGCCCCTGAGCATGGCTCACAACGCTTTTGGCGACCTGCTACGCGCAGATGGTGAGGTCAACACCCCTACCATCGCTGTCTGGGGATCAGACGGTGATGTGAATGTCCGCCACGTAAGAGTCGTCGGTGCCAATGTCATCGAAGCCTCCACCCTCCGCACGGCTGTCCGCAAATTCGTCCTGCGCCACGGTGAAGGGCACGCTGACCGTCAGGTCGTACAGAAACTCCTACCTTTCGTGGTGAAAAGCTAATGGCACGTCGTCGCCCAAGTTCGGCACCAAAACCCAAAGCAGTACTTTTCACGGTTCTAGGTTTCACCCTCATGTTCGTTCTGTTGTGGTTCGGATTACCCAGCGTTCCTGCCCTATGGCTTGGACTGCTCATAGGAGCGATAACCTACCCACCTTTCCAATACACAGGGAAGAAGGATAAATCAGGCAAGCCAACTCCGCTCGATGATTCTGAACGCACTAAAATGCAGAAGTTCAGGTTCTGGCAAGACATGCGAACCTCCATCTTCTTCAAAGATGCGTTTACCCCAGGGATCAATGTGTTGTTGTCCTGGATCGGATCGTTGATGATAGCTGTCGCCGGCTTATGGGTGCCAGTGAGTTTCCCTGGTGACGGAGGAGCGTTTATGAATGCCCTCTTCACCTTCATCACCCTGACCGGATTGCACGGATCGCGCCGTCGAACGAAGTATGAAGACGATGTAAACCCAGGCGTTCGTTTCTCTGCATTAATCCAGCTTTTCAAGAGTTCTGAACGAAATACCGCGATAGGGCTGGGGATCGGTGGCCTCATCGGCGGTATGGTCATCGCCTCAGTCATTAACATCTTCCGCCCGGTCTACGAAGCGGTATTCACAGCACCTACCTGGTCTCTGTATCTGATCTTCGGGCTAGGACTACCACTTCTCCTGCTAGGCCTGCGTGTCCGCAAAGAGGCCATTAAACAATGGCAGATTGTTGTGAACGCCCGAGAAGAGTGGCGACCTCGCTGGCAAATGCTGAACCATGATCCAGCGCCGAAACTGATCAACCGGCAGATTCTCGGTAAGGCGACACTAGACACTTTTCTAGCTCCCCAATCTGTAGGCGCTCAGAAATACACGTCCATGGAATCTCAGATCGCCCCCACCATCGGTGGAGGCATGATCGTCCACACGTTAGAAACTCACGACTCATACCAGGATGGAAGGCCGATTCCTGGTTCGCGTAGTCCACTGAAGTTTGAAGTAGCCTCGTGGTTCCGCGAAGACGATCCTGATGTAGGTTCTTCAACCACACCTTTCGAGTTCGTTGAGCTGAAGGCTCGGTGCGCTCTTGCCAAAGCCTGCGACGAGGGGAAACTCAACCCGCGATTCGTTTTCGAAGGCATTAGCCCTATCACTGTCGCGCCTGACTCAAAAGCGTCTTCCCCAGTATTGTCAAGCGTAGAAGGCCAAGTAGTTGCATGGTCAGACCCAGATGCAAATACCCAAGGGACAGCCTTAGAAAAAGGCGAAGACGCTGACGACGCACCAATGATCTATCAGCTTCACTGGTCACATCATGACGGCGCGGACTCACGCAGTTTCTTAGAACTCGCCAACGACGAATTTGAACTAGCTATTGGTACTCAAGCAGTTACCGATCATCGAGCTGATGATGGAAATGGATGCCTTTATTTCGGAGAGCTAACTGCCGAAGTTGATTTCGTGGAGAATTCCCCTGTGACCGGCGAAGACCTCGATCGCATCCTCGGTGAAATGGAATGGGCTAAACGGTGGCGCTCTGCCAGCTCCAAGCTTGGTGCAAACCCTCCACGTCCAGAATGGGATTTGCAGGAGTTCTCTACTCTTGCCAGCGGAGCTGTGATCGAATCCCTGCCTTTCGTCACGCGTGAGGGCGTAACCCCGGCAGTGCTGTTTGACCTAGAGAAGGAACTTCCAACAGTTTTGGATGCGGCCCCTTTCGTGTCGATGACCGGTTTTCAAGCCCCTCAAGCTGGGGATCGGCATCCTATGGGCATCGTGGTTCGCCACAGCAACGATCACAGCATTCCCACTTCACCTGAATCGCTGGCTCCTGCAAGCGGAGAGAAAGCACCGGAATGGGTTTTGGCAGGGCTTTTGAACCGTGCGTTCAAATCTGCTCGGCTTGCCCGCCCAGAGCTTATCTCTGCCACTTGCCTCACGCATCGGCGCGCCAGGAAGCATATCTGGAAGATGGAAGTCGCCTTGTACGACGGTGTGGTGTTTGAAGAAGTGCTCGCGCGCGCCACCAAGCTCAAAGTAGCTCTGGGATGCTCCTGGCTTCGCATCGCCCAGCATGCCAAGGGGTGCACCATTGTTGCAGGTGGAACACCAAATCACGATGATCTGGAACATCCTGACAGTGACGAAAAGTACCTGGAACAGCTCAACTGGAATCAGCACTTTATTGATGCCGGCTTCTACGGGCAGGAAGGCCGGTTACCTCAGATAACAAGTGTTTCTGTGCTTCCATACAACAAGGATGTTCATGTCTTTGAATTCAGCACAGCAAACACAGGCATCGTATTCTCAACCTTCAAGGGGAAGGTAGAGAAGCTAAAGACGGTCACCGAAAACTCTTGGGTTGACCCATTGCGAAATAGTAAAGACCCCACCAAAGTTACATTGCGCGTTTGCAAGACCAACCCGATTCCTGAACTGGCCAGATACGATTTCGATTACATCGACAGCACACATAAATTGCCTTTTGCAACAGGTGTGGAGGGAACCCCTCTCGAACTAGATTTCAAGGTTTCACCTCACTTGCTGTGTCTCGGTGCAACTGGCGGTGGTAAGTCAGTAATCCTTCAGGCATACCTGTTCTCCGCACTTTTGCGTGGATATGAACTGATCGTTATCGACCCCAGCAAGGGTGGCGCGGATTTCAAGTTCGCAGAGCCATACACCAGCGCTTTCACCGGAGACATTGAAGAAGCGCGGGCAATCATCCGCGCGCTATATGAGGAAGTCAAAAGGGTTAAAGACCTCAATGCTCAGTACGGTGTAGGTAACTATCGTGACCTGCCAAACGAAGTTCGTCCTAAGCATCGGGTCATCCTTATAGACGAGTTCACTTCGCTTATGGCACGTTTCCCCGTGCCCGCAGAAACCGACGATCCTGACGCGGAGGAAGAGCGTCAACGGATCATCCAGGAGAACTCGTGGCGTGCAGAAATCGGTACTTTCGTAGGCCGAATTGCTCGAGAAGCACGTTCTGCTGGCTTCAGCCTTATTCTCGCGACTCAGAAACTCTCCGCGAAGATCATGGAGAACATTCCTGGCGGTGAAGACCTCAAGACCAATATGGCAAGAGCCATTGTCGGTAATGCTTCTAATGGTGAATTGATGTCAGCTTTGCGCCAACCTTTCGGGGTGCCAAAGCTAGGTGATGAGGTTCCCAAAGGTCGAGGCTTGTATGAACCGCTCAGTTCGGTCGCGATGCCGATGCAGGTGTGGTTCGAACCAGAAGAGCAAAGCAAGCTGGGCTTTGAGCTGGAACGGCGCATCATTCCTTTGGTTCCGCACGAAAAACTAGATATTTCACGCTACATGGAACAGGGTACGCAAACTGTTGCTGGACTATCAGGTGATTCTGCCGGTGAACCTAAGATTGAACTTCTGGATGCAGGCGAGATTTTCGCTGGGTTCGATTGGGAAGATCTGGAATCTGCGGATGAAGATAATGTGCTTGCCGATCAGGAATCCCCTTCTCTGACCGCTTCAGAACTTGATGTTGAATCATTGGGTGAAAACACACTTAGCCTGTCGGCGCAGGCACCAGGAGTTTCAGAAGAGGATGATCTGGAATCCTACTTGGCAGAACTAGAGATGGAGGGATCTGAAGGTTCGGCTGATACTGAAAAACAAGCGGAAACAGTTGTAGTGCATCAGCAGGTCGTAATGCCTGAAGATGCAAGTCGCGGAACACCATATGTCGCGCCAAATCAAGACATGATAATTCCCGAACCGCTGACTCCGTTGGTTTCCCCGTTGGATGTTGAACAGCCGGCAGTTCAGATCAAACCCGAAGTAGCCGAGGCATTAGCACCTAATTTTGACCGGTTGAGCTTTGAGAACACACTTCTTGTGATGGGTGTTGAAGGTGTTCTTTTGCCAACAAGGCCAAAGGGTAAGACGAAGAGCTTCAGCACATCTACTAGAGGCCGGACTAGGTACCGTCCTGAGGTGGTAGATCTTCTTGTTCAGAACCCGAACCATATGGTGTTGTGCAAAGACGAAGACGACGCACAGGAGCTCCGCGAAAAGATAAGCCACCAGGTCAATTTTGTGCCGGCAGGTGAGTACATGCGTCATGCTAGCGTGTACATGTTGAAGAGTCGTCGCCGGATGAAGGCTCACACAATCCTTGTCGTTGATCAGAGGCTTCTAGAGCCTTCCGAAACCCCGGATATGCGATGGGTAGATGTGATCGGCTCATATCTGCACCGTCCAGGTCGAATTCATGCTCGATACATCGAAGTGGAAGCTAGCAGTGGAATATCGGTTGAGCATCTGCACGAATGCATCCTTTGGCTTGGCGACATGACAGCTAGCGACCCTGGGGGAGTCATCGAGTACCTTGTGACGGAACCGGACGCGAGGCTGTCAGAGATGGTCACAGGAGCTAAACCTGCTCCTCAGCTCCCATCAACCTCTGAAGGGGTCACAGGCACCCCTGAACAGATCACAGAGCCTCCGGTGGGCCACCAAGAGCCGATAGAGTTCCAAGGAGACGTTTACGAGCCACAGGTGCCTGCGCAAGATCCTGTACAGGAACCAGAAGCTATCAGTGCCAACACTGGATATACCGCACCAGGCGATGACTGGTAGTTGATCAACAAAATGCCCTGCACAACGTGTGCGGGGCATTTTTGTTGCCATGGAGGCATGAAAGAAAAAGCGGGGATGCTTCCGAACGCCATAAGGCCAATGGAAACACCCCCGCCGATCCCTGCTAGCTATTGCTAACAGAACTCGCAGTACCTCTACACCGTATCAATTTGGGCACGAATTCAGAACCACGATCATGGCGTTTTTTTCTGCCTTTGTGACAGAAAGCTTGTACTTGGACTTCACCATAATTTGCCGACTCACGTATTCACAACGAAAGCTCTTATTCGGGGGCAACCAGGCAGATGCTTCCTTGTCGCCTTTCTGGCGGTTGGCAGATGCGTCTGAAGCCATGAGATTCATTGGATCGTTGGCCAACCAGGTGCGCTCTTGTTCGGTGAGTTGTTGTGCTCCTGAGGCCCAAGCCTGCCCCAGCGCAACCACATGATCAATGTCTACTTTCCCGCCACCGCGGACATGCTCAATCGTCTCACCGGTATATGGGTCTTTGAACGTGCCGGACAATACAACGCAGGCACGGGTTCCCTGTTTGAAGATGACATTGGTGAGGTCACGGGCGAGAACATCATTTCTCTGGTCACAGCCATTTCGGTCTACGTCTTCCCATGTCTGGCCGAATTCTTCGCGTTTGTAGTTCGTCATTGGTGCTTTGCCTTTGACGGTCAACGCTTCAATCTGTGAACCAATTTCGTTGGTATTAATTAGTTCGGCAGGAGATTCTTCTGGTGCGCTGGGAGAGAGCCATTCCTCTACAGCTTTGCCGGCTTCTTCAGTAGCTATGTCAGTGGCGATCTGATTGATCTGGTCGCACCCTGTAAGCAGTGTGGCGCTCAAGGCCAGAGCTGACAGCGCTATTAGTTTTCTTTTAGTCATGACTCCT
>NZ_JBQSWU010000032.1:0-34796 GCF_052377485.1 Glutamicibacter sp. AOP38-B1-38
GTGCGCCCAGAGGGATTCGAACCCCCGGCCTCCTGTTCCGTAGACAGGCGCTCTATCCAGCTGAGCTATGGGCGCATATTTAGTTTGCGTGATTCACTCTCGCGAACCTCGAATAACTATACAGATGAAATTCGATCGGTACAAATCGCAGGTGGACGGTATCTATCGAAAGTGAACAGAAGGTTATGTGAAGAATCCAAAAGGGTACCGGTCTACGTGACCTTGGTCACATAAATGGGTTGATGTTCATCGATAAACCCCCGAAATTTCGGGAAATTTATCTTCCCAAGTCTAACATCAGCCCAATGCTGAGGATTGGGTCACACAATGTGCCAGCTGGAGTACCCCTAGCCTTGATTTATTGACAAATTCAGCCCAATGGAGGGAATGGATAATGAGCACGAGCTCCGATCAGAACGTAATCGACGCAGCGCCAACCACGCACGCAAAGTTGGCAGCTTGGGTTGAGGAAGTTGCCGCGCTGACGAAGCCCGAACGTGTTTATTGGGTCGACGGCTCCGCTGCGGAGAATGACCGCCTGACCGCTGAACTGGTTGAGGCCGGCACTCTGGTTAAGCTGACCGACCCGAACTTCCCGAATTCCTACGCAGGATTCTCGGATCCGAAGGACGTCGCCCGTGTTGAGGAGCGCACCTTCATCTGCTCGGAGAAGGAAGAAGACGCCGGCTTCACCAATAACTGGGAAGACCCAGCGAAGATGAAGTCGATGCTCAACGGACTGTTCGACGGATCGATGCGCGGACGCACCATGTACGTCATTCCATTCGTCATGGGCCCGCTGAACGCCGACGAGCCTGCATACGGTGTAGAGCTGACCGACTCCGCCTACGTGGTCGCTTCGATGCGCGTCATGGCCAAGATCGGTAGCGAAGTGCTGCGCAAGATGGAAGCCGAAGAAGCCTTCTTTGTTCCTGCGTTGCACTCGGTCGGCGCACCGCTTAAGCCAGGGCAGGAAGATGTCGTCTGGCCATGCAACGAAGACAAGTGGATCGTGCACTTCCCCGAAGAGCGCGCCATCATGTCTTACGGCTCGGGCTACGGCGGAAACGCCCTGCTGGGCAAGAAGTGCTACTCGCTGCGCATTGCCTCGGCAATGGCCCGCGACGAGGGTTGGCTCGCCGAGCACATGCTGATCCTGAAGCTGACCAGCCCACAGGGCAGGTCCTACAACATTGCAGCGGCCTTCCCCTCGGCCTGCGGCAAGACGAACCTCGCCCTGCTGGAACCAACCATTGAAGGCTGGAAAGCCGAGACGCTGGGCGATGACATCAACTGGATGCGCATCGGCAAGGACGGCGAGCTGCGCGGGGTGAACCCGGAATACGGCCTGTTCGGTGTGGCGCCGGGCACCGGGTGGTCCACCAACCCGAACGCCATGCGTGCCATCACCAAGGGCAACTCCATCTTCACCAACGTAGCGCTGACCGACGAAGGCGGCGTCTGGTGGGAGGGCATGACCGACGAGGCTCCGGCGCACCTGACCGACTGGTTGGGCAATGACTGGACGCCAGAGTCGGGCACCAACGCGGCGCACCCGAACTCCCGTTTCTGCACCCCGATCGACCAGGTCGACATGCTGTCCGAGGATTACTACTCGCCAAACGGCGTGAAGATCGACGCGATCCTCTTCGGCGGACGTCGCAAGACGACCATCCCGCTGGTGACCGAGGCGCGCAGCTGGACCAACGGCATCTTCATGGGTTCAACCCTGTCCTCGGAGACCACCGCCGCCGCTTCCGGCGCAACCGGTGTGATCCGCCGCGACCCGATGGCCATGCTGCCATTCATTGGCTACAACGCAGGGGACTACCTGAACCACTGGGACAAGATCTCCGAGAAGCTCAACCCGGAGCAGATGCCGAAGATCTTCTTGGTCAACTGGTTCCGCCGCACCGCCGACGGCGGCTTCGCATGGCCTGGTTTCGGAGATAACTCGCGCGTGCTCAAGTGGGCCATCGAGCGTATCGAAGGCACCGCGGACGCCAAGGAGACCATCATCGGCAACGTGCCAACCGGCGACTCCCTGGACCTGACGGGTCTGAAGGATTTCACCCCAGCCGACGTGGAGGCCGCCGTGGCGGTCAACAAGGACGAATGGGCCACCGAGGTCGAGGGAATCGAAGAATGGTACGAGAACTTCGGTGACGCGCTGCCAGCATCGCTGCGTGCCGAGCTCGACGGTTTGAAAGCCCGCCTCAGCGCCTAGCTTTCGGTGGCAGAAGATCCCGTGGGATCCGCAGAACTGCGGATTCCGCGGGATCTTCGTTTAACCACGCGGAGTTGATTGCCCGCCCATCGCTAGGGGTGCTCCATGGCGCCGGGGTGGAAACGATCCGCGGTGTAGACGAGCGCGCCAAACGCGATCAGCGAACTGGCCACCGCGGTGAGCGCAAAGGCCAACGCGGAATCCGCCCCGGACAGACCGACCAGCGGGGTGGCTAACGCGCCGATGAGGAATTGCGCCGACCCCAAGAGCGCGGAGCCCGAGCCCGAAACATCGCGCACCTCGGCCAACGCCAATCCGGTGGTATTGCCCATGGTGAAACCGATCGAGGAGACCAGCACGAAGATCACCGCCGCCAGGCCCAGACTGCGTATCTGGAGCATCGCCAGCAGGAGGATCACCAGGCTCGCGCCCAGCAGGATCGTCAGCGCGACCGATATGGTGCGGCGTAGCGGGACCCGGCCCACCAGCCGTGCAGAGACCAAGCCCGAAAGGATCAGGCCCGCCGCGTTGAGGCCGAAGCATAGGGCGTAGCCCCGCGCGCTGAGACCCAGCACCTCTTGATAGAGGAAGGGCGAGGCCGAGACATAGGCCATCATCGCGCCGAAAGCGAAGCCGAACTGGACCAGATAGCCGACAAATCGCCGGCGGGAGAGCGCCAGCTTCAGCGGGGCAAGGAAATTTCCGCCCGAACGTGCCGCGGGGGCGAGGGTTTCTCGGTAGATGGCCAGGGATCCGGTGACCATGAGCAGCGCGGCGGCGCTGAGCACCCATAGCACCAGGCGGAAGCCGCCTAGCTCACCGAGGTAGGCTCCCAAGAGCGGGGCCACCGCCGGAGCTATTGCCCCGAAAGTCATCAAGATGCTGAAGGTTCGTGCGGTCTGGACGCCCTTGGTCGTGTCGGCCACGATCGCCTTGGAAATCACCACGCCCGCCGCTCCGCCGATGCCTTGCAAACCGCGGGCGATGCTCAACGCCTCCAAGGATGGCGCCAGCGCGGCGGCCACCGAGGCCAGCACGAATAATGCGGTGCCCCAGCGCAGCGGCCTGGCGCGGCCTAGCCGGTCCGAGAGCGCGCCCCACAGGAGCTGTCCAAGGCCCATCCCCAGCAGGAAGAAGGTCAGGGTCAGCTGGATCGCCGAAGCGGAAGTGGAGAACTCCTGCGTCATCGCCGGGAAGGAAGGCAGATACATGTCCGTGGCCAGCGGGCCGGTGGTGCCCAGCAGGATCAGCAGGGCAAAAAGCGGTGGGGTCAAGCGTGAGCGCTCGAAGGCAGAAGGCATAAGCCCATTCTAGAAGCGGAAACCGCCCTAGCTACGCTTGTTCCCTGGCGAGGTCCGTCGCGGGTACCTGCTCCAGCGGACCGGGCGGCCTGGCGGCAAACCAGGTCACCCCGGCACCGGCCAGCGCCACGCAAAGGATGCCGAGCAGGGACAACCAACCCAGCTGCTCACCGAGCACCAGCCAACCGATCAGCGTGCCCATGGCCGGGTCGATGGCGAACAGCGTGCCCACCACGCGGGCCGAGGATATGCGAGCCGCCAGGGTGTCCACCAGATAGGGGATGGCCACCCCGATCGCGCCGCTCAGGGCCAGTAGTCCCCATTGCGCTCCGGTCACCTCGGCAACCTTCGGGATGCCGAAGGGCAAGGAGACCAGCGCGGCGATCGACACGGACAGCGCCAGCGAGCTGACGGAGGAGTCGCCGGCCTTGCCTACCTTCTCGGCCAGCAGGGTATACAACGCGAAGCAGAGTCCCGCCCCGATGCCGAAGGCGAAGCCGAGCAGATCGAAATGGCCGCCGGGCCCGGCAATGAGAATCACCCCGCCCAGGGCGAGCAATGCCCAGGCGGCTTCGCGGATACGGCGGGAGAACACCAGCGCCACCACCGCAGGGCCCAGAAAATCCAGGGTGACGGCAACGCCTAGGGGCAAATATTCGATCGCCTTATAAAGCAACAAGTTCATCGCCGCCATGACGATTCCGTAGCAGGCAATCGCCGACCACGCGCTCGCGCTGTGCCCGCGCACGGTCGGACGCAAGTAGACCAGCAGCACCACGGCCGCAAGGACTAGCCGCAAGGAACTGACGGCGGGTGAGCCGAGAGCCTCGAACATGCTTGCCGAGATTGCCGAGGAGCCCTGCACTCCGATCGAACCCAGCACCACGAAAAGCGCCGCGCGGCCACCCGAATGTGGCGGGGCGGCCGGTTTGCTTTGAGCTTGGGAGTTCATAGGGGGAGAACCTTTTTCGAGTCGGGGCCTCTCTGATTGAAGTGCAGGCAGGTCAGTTGGCCAAGAATACGGCGTGGAATTGTCACAATCCGGGTTCAGTTTCCAGCTACCGACGGGTAAGTGGGTGCAAAATCAACTAAATATGAAAAGATGAATCCATGGTTTTGGCACGATTGATTCTAGGGTTGCTTTGTTTGGCGCCGATGACTGGTTACGAGCTCAAGAAGCACTTTGACTCCTCTATTAATCACTTCTGGAACGCCGACAAGGCACAGATCTACCGCACGTTGGCGCAGCTGGTGGATCAAGGCTGGGCCACGGTGACCACCGTGGCCCAGTCGAATTATCCCGACCGCCAGGAGCACCACATCACCGATGCGGGGCGCGAGGCCCTGGTCGGGTGGCTTTCCAACGGCGCGGCCCACGGTGCCGAACGAGATCCGTTCATGGGCCAGGTCTTTTTCGCTGCCGAGCTGCCGCGCGAGGACATCGACCAGCTGCTGGTCGAACGCCGGGCCAAGACGCAGGCGATCCTGGATGACTACCTCTCGCAGCGCGAGGGCATCGATATGCGAGCTGCCGCGGACCGTCGTAGCTTCCTGATGGCCGCCACCTTGGACCATGCAATCCGACAGCAGGCCGCCGAGCTGGAGTGGCTCGACGCAGTATTGGAGCATCTGCCATGACGCTAGGCAAAGATCAGGGGCCCACGGCGAAGAAATTCACCCGCGAGGCTACCGATTACCCCGAGCTGCATCCGGCTCGCCGGCAGGCGGGGCCGCATAAGCACGAACAGACGCTGGTGTTCCTGCATGGCGGAAACGTCGGCAACTGGAGCTGGGATCCGCAGGTCCTGGCCTTTGGCGACTATAACGTCTTGACCTTGCACCTGCCGGCCTTCGGCGCGCGCAGCGAAGAAACCTGGCAGGGACTGGATTCCGCCGCAGACGATGTGGCGGCACTGATCGCCGACGAAGTATCCGAAGGCGGAGTGCATCTAGTCGGGATGTCGCTCGGCGGTGTCATTGCCTTGCATGTGGCGGCCCGGCATCCGGAACTGATCGATTCGCTGTTGCTGACCGGCACTCCGGTCACCGGAGTTCCGGCCGCGGCACGTGCGGTGAACCGGATGCAGCTCAAGCTCATCGGCAGCGAATGGTACTGGCGGTTCCAAGCCGGCGCCTACGGCATGGTGGATGACGAAAGGGAGCTGTTCACCGAACACGGGGTGATGCTGAAGCCGGAGAATCTGCGCGCCATCATGGACGATCTGGATCCCGGAGGAGTGCCGGAAAGGCTCTCTGCCTACACCGGCCCGGTGCTCGCGCTGGCTGGGGGCAAAGAACCCAAACTCGTGCAGAAGTCTTTCGCGGCGCTCCGCGAGGAGCTTGGGCAGGCGGTGACCCGGGTGGTCCCGGGAATGCACCACCAATGGAATATTGAGAACCCCTTGCTGTTCAACTCCGTGGTGCGGCGTTGGATTACCGACTCGACGATCCACCCGATCCTCGTAGATCCGCTAACCGCCAAGCCATCGAAACAGCCCAAGGCTTCCAAGCAGGCAAAGCCCGAGCGCGCGGCAACTGTTGAAGCGCCCGCAGAAAAGCCGGAGCGAGCCTCAGCGCCGCAGTCCGCGGTCCCGGACGAGAAACCGAAAGCTAAAAAGCCCGAGAAGAAGTGAATGGCTTCGGCTGACAGCTAAGCGCGGTGCAGCTGCCCCCATTGATGTAGCTGCACCGCGCTTAGCCGGTCTATATTCAGGCTGCTAGCCAAACATCCGGTCCGAAGACCTCGTAGTGGATGTGCTGGGCTGGGACCCCGGCGGCCAGCGCCTGGCCGCGGACCGCGTGCATGAACGGCAGCGGCCCGCACAGGTAGAGGTGGCTGCCGGCGGCAACCTGATCGCTCAGGTCCATGAAGCCCGCGGTGGCCTCGATGCGTTCCGGAAGTTCTCCGCGTTCGAACCAGGTGCGCAGCTTCGCCTGTGGCAGCTGGGACAGCGAATCGAGCATCTGCTCGCGCAACGGCCAGGAGGCGTAGTCCCGGTCCGCATGCAGCACGGTGATTTCACGGGTCGAGCCGTGCGCCGCCAGGGTGCTCAGGGCCGCGGCGCTAGGAGTGCAGCCGATGCCAGCGGTGGCGATGACCAGCGGTGCGCCAGAAACGTCGATGATGAGGTCTCCATAGGGATTTGAAAGTTCGACTTCGTCCCCGACCTGCAGCGCGCCATGCAGGACCGGGCTGAACTCGCCAGCCACATCAAGTTTCACGGTGAACGTGCGCCGTGCGGTGTTCTCGATATCCGCGCTGAGCGTGTACTGGCGAACCTGGCGCAGGCCATCGGCCATCGGCATGCGCACCGAAATGAATTGTCCGGGCTTGGCTAGGGTAGCCGCGGTGTCATCGCCCGGCTCGAAGCTGAAGGTCAGCGAGCCGTTGGCAGCTTCGGTACGTTCGATGAGCCTCCACGGGCTGTAGACGACGTCGTTTGCCTGCTGAGCGTACAAGCCCTTTTCGATCTTGATCAGCGCGTGGGCCATCAGCCAGTACACCTCGCTCCAGGCCTCCGCGATTTCCTGGGTCAGCGCGTCGCCAAGGTCCTCGGCGATGGCAGCGAACAGGTGCTCATGCACGATGGGGTACTGCTCCTCGACGACACCGAGCGAGCTGTGCTTGTGCGCAATGCGGGCCAGCATGGTTTCGGGCAGCGTCGTTGGCGAATTCAACAGGTGGGCGGCGAAGACCGCGATGGAGCCGGCGAGAGCCTGCTGCTGCGTTCCGTTCTTCTGGTTCGACCGGGAGAAGATTCCGTCGAGCAGCTGCGGGTGAGCGGCAAAGAGCCGCTCATAGAATTTTGGGGTGATGCTGGAGATGCGCTGACCAATAATCGGCAGCGTGGCTTCGATGATTGGGCGGGACTGGGTTGAAAGCATCTGGTCTCCTTGAAGGCGGGAATAACTTGTATCTGAAATACAAGATTATGCTTTTAGTTCTACTCCTTGTAGAAGATGATTGCAAATCGATCAGGAACTTAGCGGAAGCCTTGGGCTTGGCTACGCGCCATGACGAACAGTGGGGAAGGGGAGGAGACTAATTGCCGGCGAGTTTTCGCAAATCTCTTTGACCGTCAACGGGTCTAGGGAAGCATAAAAGGCTTCTCTGGCTGCCCGCAATGCCAAGCGCAGCCGGCAACCGCCAGCCAGGGGGCAATCGTCCGTTGCGTCATGAGATGTGCAGTCCACGACATCTTCACGCCAATCCAGCCGGCGCAAGAGCGCGCCCACGGAGAACGCTAAACCTTGCTCGGTCATCTGCGCGCCACCATGACGCCCACGGGTGACGTCGATGAGGCCCAGGGTGCGCAATTCCAGTACGGCCTTGGCCACGTGGTTATAGGGAACCCCGACCAGGTCGGAAACTTCACGGCTGGTCAGTTGGCCTACGCCCGGTGCGCCTAGAACCATTACGGTTCGTAGGCACACGTCGGCGAAGGCGCTGAGTTTCATGAACTCAAGTCTACTGCTGGGTGTTGGCCCACACCGACTCGGCGGATTCCGCGGCAGGATCTTCGAAGGTCCACTCGCCGCCTGGTTCGGACGGCATGGCGTATGGCTGGACGATCGCCAGCGCCGCGCCGACCTTGTGCTCGGCCACCACATGGATGGCGTCGCGGTCATCTGCTTCGAGCAGCACGTCCGAGGCGATCGCAATCGCGTCGAAGTGGGTTCCCTGCTGGTTGAGCACCTCAACCAGATCCGCGGCCATGGCCTCGGTGTCGATGTCCGCATCCGGGTCTTCGGGGTTGTCCGTTGGTGGAACCGCGATCAGGCGCAGCTCTGGCTCGCCATCGGCTTCCGTGGGTTCCAAGGCGATAGCGAAAGGCAGGAAGACGCCCTGCTCCTCAAGCTGCTCGCGGGCCACACCCAGTGCGGTGCCCAAAACCTTGTTCAGTGCGTCCTTGACGGACTCGTCTAGTTCTTCGAGATTCATGGCTTTGACCCCTTTACTTGGTGGTGTTTGCTTCGCGCACGATTGCTAAAACCGTATCGCGAATCGGTTCGATATGCTGCGCCGTGGCGCCTTCACCGTTGAAACGCAGGAACGGTTCGGTATTCGAAGGACGCAAATTGATCCACCAGCTGCCGTCCTGTGCGCTGAAGGTTGTGCCATCCAGCGTGCTGACGTCCACCGGCTGGCCGGCAAAATGCGCTACCACCCGAGCGATGGCACCAGCCTTGTCCGCGACCTCCGAATTGATTTCCCCGGTGGCAACATAAGGCTCGTATTCCCGGCCCAACTCGGAAAGCGGCAGCTGCTGCTCACCCAAGGCCGCCAACACGTGCATGGCAGCGAGCATGCCGGTATCGGCATTGTAGAAATCACGGAAATAATAGTGAGCCGAGTGCTCACCGCCAAACACCGCCCCCTGGACCGCCATCTCGGCCTTGATGAACGAATGACCCACACGGGTCTCCACCGGAACACCACCGAACTTCTGCACAAACTCGGGCACCGCCTTGGAAGTGATCAGATTGTGGATGACCACCGGTTGCTGCTCGCCCTCGGCCTGCACCCGTGCGATCTCCCGGACCGCCACCAAGGCGGTAATCGCCGAAGGAGACAACGGCAGGCCGCGCTCGTCGATCACGAAGCAACGATCCGCATCCCCGTCGAAGGCCAGCCCCAGGTCCGCGCCGTGCTCCAGCACCGCCGCCTGCAGATCCTTGAGGTTTTCCGGTTCCAGCGGGTTGGCCGGATGGTTCGGGAAGGTCCCATCGAGGTCGAAATACAGTGGCACGATCTCCAGCGGCAGGCCGGGAAGGACCTGATCTCCGAGAACCGCGGGCGTGGTCAAACCGCCCATGCCATTGCCGGCATCAACCACCAGCTTCAGCGGGCGGATCGCGGAAAGGTCCACCAGGTCGCGCAGGTAGCCTGCGTAGTCGGCCAGCACGTCGCGTTCGCTGACGGTGCCCTGGGCGCCGTCACCGGAAATCGGCAGGCCCTCATCCAGGTACTGCTGCGCCAAGTCGCGAATGTCGAAAAGCCCGGTGTCCGAAGAGACCGGCCGCGCCCCGGCCTTGGACATCTTGATCCCGTTGTACTGGGCGGGGTTATGGCTGGCGGTGAACACCACGCCGGCGGCCCTGTGCTTGCCGGAGGCAAAATAAAGTTCATCGGTGGAGATCAGGCCGAGCATCACCACATTGGCGCCGCGGTAGGTGGCGCCCCGGGCGAAAGCCTGGGCAAAAGTCGTGCTTGACGGGCGCATGTCGCCGCCAACGAGGACATCCTTCCCGGCCAGGGACAACACGTCGACAAAAGCGGCGCCGATAGCTTCGACGGCTTCGGCATCCAGGCTTTCACCGACTACGCCTCGCACGTCATAGGCTTTGAAACTCTGGTTCAGGTCAATTTCTTCACTCACAGCATTCAGACTACCGGTTTGGCGGTGCCAGGCGGTGGCGAATGGCCAGTTAGTACATGGGAAATGGCTTACACTTCCACGCGGTTGTACCCAATGCGCGCCGAGGAGAACAAAAACGTGGGCCGATACTGAAATACTGTGGATATGGAAGCCACACAGCACAATGATCTGAAGAATCTCGCGCTGCAGAAACTGCGTGCCCTCGTACAGCATCCCGAGGCACAGTTTCACGACGGACAGTACGAAGCGATTAGCGCGCTGGTCGAAGAACGCCGCAGGGCGCTGGTGGTGCAACGCACCGGCTGGGGTAAATCTGCGGTGTACTTCATTTCCTCGTTGTTGTTGCGTGAACAGGGCTTCGGCCCCACCCTGATCGTCTCCCCGCTGCTGGCCCTGATGCGGGATCAGGTGGCCGCGGCAGAGCGTGCCGGAGTGCGGGCCGCGGCAATCAACTCCGCCAATGTACTCGAATGGCGCGAGATTCTGTCCAAGCTGGAACGCGACGAGATCGATGTGCTGCTGGTTTCGCCCGAGCGCCTGAACAATCCCTCTTTCCGGGAACAGCAGCTGCCGATGCTGATGAGCCGCCTGGGGCTGTTGGTGATTGACGAAGCCCACTGCATTTCCGACTGGGGACACGATTTCCGCCCCGACTACCGGCGCATTCGTGACCTGATCAACCGTCTCCCGCAGGGCCTGCCGGTGCTTGCCACCACCGCAACCGCGAACTCCCGCGTGGTGCAGGACGTGGCCGAACAGCTCTCCGGCGGAACCCAAGAAGTCTTCACCTTGCGCGGCACGCTCGCCCGCGACTCGCTTCGCTTAGGGGTGCTCCGCCTGCCCTCGCCCCGAATGCAGCTAGCCTGGCTGCTCAGCCACATCGACGACTTCCACGGCTCGGGAATCATCTACACCTTAACCGTCTCTGCCGCCGAAGACATCGCCCGGCTGCTGCGCGATGCCGGGCATCCGGTTGCCGCCTACACCGGACGCACCGACATAGAAGAACGCGAAAAACTCGAACGCGCGCTGAAAGCCAATGAAGTCAAGGCGCTCATCGCCACCAGTGCCTTGGGCATGGGCTTCGACAAACCAGATCTGGGCTTTGTCATCCACGTGGGGGCGCCAAGTTCACCTGTTGCCTATTACCAGCAGGTCGGTCGCGCCGGTCGTGGCAGCATCAATGCCGATGTCTTGCTGCTGCCGGGCTCGGATGACGCAGAAATCTGGGACTATTTCGCTACCAGCTCCATGCCCGACCAGAACCGAGCGAACCAGGTCCTGGAGGCCTTGGCCCAAACCGACGGGGCGATGAGCGTGCCAGCTCTGGAAAGCGCAGTGAACCTGCGGCGCTCCCCGCTGGAGCTGCTGCTCAAGGTCCTCGCCGTAGATGGTGCCGTCGAACGCGTGGCCGGCGGATGGATGCGCACCGACATGCCTTGGGCCTACGACGCAGAGCGCTATAAGCGAGTGGCGCAAAGCCGGGTGCATGAACAGACCCTGATGATTGATTATGAGAACACCCGGGGTTGCCGGATGGAGTTCCTCACCAAGGCGCTTGACGACCCGGAATCAGCCCCTTGCGGACGCTGCGATAACTGCGCTGGCACCTGGTTCGATGACCACATCCCGGATGCGTCCAAAGACAACGCCCAAGCCGCCCTGGTGCGTGCCGGCGTCCAGATAGAACCACGCAAGCTCTACCCCTCGGGTCTGCAGCGACTGGGGCATTCGCTGAAGGGCAAAATCCCGGTGGATGAGCAATTGGCCACCGGCCGCTCGCTGGCACGACTGACCGACCTAGGCTGGGGTAACCGCTTGCGTCAGCTCTTCGCTGACCCGGTGGACAAGCCAATTGACCCCGCCATGCTCGAGGCCTGCACCAAGGTGCTGGCCGAGTGGAACTGGGAACAGCGTCCGGTCGCCGTACTGGCGATGCCCTCGACCAAGCGTCCACAGTTGATCAGTTCGTTGGCTCAGGGGCTGGCGCAGATCGGCCGGCTACGTTATCTGGGGCAGCTGGAATACCGCGGGACGCCGCCACAGGGCGGACCGGGCGGTAACTCGGCCTTCCGTCTGGCAGCCGTGGCAGACGCCTTCGAAATTCCTGCACAGATCGATCAACTGCTGTCCACCGCACCGGGGCCGGTGATGCTGGTTGACGATCTCGCCGACTCCCGCTGGTCCTTGGCGATGGCGGGCCGTGCATTGCGGATCGCCGGAGCACCGGGTGTTTTGCCTTTCACTCTGGGCATAGCAGGGTAATTGCACAGTTAAACGAAGTAGTCTGGATGTATGGAGATCGTCATCTGGCTCGTTGTTGCTATTGCTGTTATTACCCTCGGTTACGTGTGGCTTCAATCTGTCCGGAAGAAAAATACTACTCAGATTTCGCAAGCTATCAGTCGGGAAGCAGCGAAGGATGCAAACGCGAAGCTCGATGACAGCTCACGCAACGCCATCTATCGGAACCTTGCTAAGGGCGACGTCATGGGGGCCGTGCAGAATTATCGTGCGGTAACCGGTGACACGGTAAAGAACTGCGTGATCGCAGTGCGTAGCCTCGACGCTTATCCGCAGACCGCGCCGGTTAAGGAACTGCCGGTTGATGAAGCCGAAATTCAGGCGCTTCGGGACAAGCTGGAAGCTCAGATCGCCGATTCCGAAGAGGACTCGGGCGTAGCGACGTCTCCGGCCGTTGCCCCGGAAGCCGATGAGGATAAGTCTGAGGATTTGTGGGTAGTTCCCGAAGAGTGGAGCAATCAGTTTGGCTCCGAGCAAGAACATAGTGCCACGCATTTTAAGATGGCCTTCGAAGTTGAGGGAGAGGCGCACGAGTTCTCCAGCGAAGAACTGCCACCCAACGAATACGATCAGCTGTTCTCGATGCTGCGGGACGAGAACTTTTCTGGTGCCGCCGAAATCCTGCACGGGCACACGGGACTCCCCGTCGAAGACCTTGAACGCATGATCTCTACTTCGCCAATTGCCGGGCAGAGCTCGCAGGGGAACGTGGCAGATTTCCGTTTCGAAGGCCAAGGGCCAGATGGACCGGTGCACTTCGACGCGGCCGACCTGCCCGAAGCGGAACGCGAAGCGTTATTTGACGCCATCGCGCACACCGACCTTGAACGAATGTCCGAGATCATTGTGCGCCACACGAAATTGCCTGACGACATCGTGCAAAACATGCTTCGCACCTTCGTGAAGCGCAAGGACTAGATTCGTCGCCGATTTCGTTGCTTCGTGCTCAATGGATGGCTATC
Organism: Glutamicibacter sp. AOP38-B1-38; assembly: GCF_052377485.1. Lineage (NCBI taxonomy): Bacteria > Bacillati > Actinomycetota > Actinomycetes > Micrococcales > Micrococcaceae > Glutamicibacter > Glutamicibacter sp. AOP38-B1-38. The sequence goes on from NZ_JBQSWU010000032.1 coordinate 13,175, forward strand.
GTGAGGAGATACCAGCCAGTTCAATCGCTCACGAAAGGAACCTGACCGTGGATCCAAGTGACAAGGATGCGGACAAGACCATACCTCCGATCGGCGATGATCAGCAGCAGAACGAGCAGCTAAATGAAGAAGCCGCAGCTAAGCTGCGCGAGACGGAAGAACGGATCAAGGAAGCCGCGCACGATGTAGAGCGCGACCTGAAATGATCATCGCAAGCCCCTGAACTTTCGGTCCAAGAGCCGAGTTCGGGGGGTCTTTGCGTTAACGCGCCAATACCGGGTGAACATCCGGAAGCAGCAGTTCTGCAAAGACCTAGAAGAAAAGTAAAACCCCCTAGTCACCTAGGGGGTTTTGGCGGACACGGGGAGATTCGAACTCCATACCCTAAACCGGCCTTTTCATGGATTCTAACGCATGATTCCGGGGCAAAACCACCCAAAGCGCACCTAATCACCAAACCGCATAACACGCATGATTGGTGAGGTAACGCTATTTCCCTAACGGGGAGAGCACTACGTTCCAGCGTAGACAAAACGAAAGCCCCGCTGCCCCTGACCTTAAAGCCAAGAATAGCGGGGCTGTATCGAAACGGTTAGTTAGTGGAACCCGAGCAGGTGGCCATGTTAGTGCCCGACTGCTTGGTAACACTTTCGCCGTCAACCAAAATCTCGCAAGAGACTTTCTGATCCGTCATGTAGTCGCTGTTCTGGACGATCAAAGATGCTGCGTCCCAGCCAGTGACGGTAGTGTCCGTAGTCCATTCACCAGTGAAGGTTTCGTTCGAAGTACCCGAGGTTTCCCCAAAAGTTGCATCAGCCTCGTTTTCCGAAGTTGCCTTGTAGGTGATCACGGACTCTTTGTTGATCTCCTGGTCGATTGCATCAACCGCCGCCACAGTGCCAGCAGTAATCACGCCAGCAATAATGATGGATGCGAGTCCAAGGATCGCGCCTGCAATGGATGTTCCTCTTGGGCGATTCTTCTTTAGTGCTCCGATGATTCCGAGGATCAGCGCCAGACCTCCGAGGGCGAACGCGACCACGCCAATGAGCGGGATGAATGCAAAAAGGACGGCAATGATGCCGAGAACTAGGGCCGCAACTCCGAGGCCGTTGCCTTGCTTGACGAGTGTTTGCTGAGTCATTTTGTCTCCTGTGCGAGTGTTTGTGGATCGGGATTTACCCTATCTGAATGATTGCTGTATGTAGTCATTTTTACGTACTTCTCAACGATTTGAGACCGTAACGTTATCCTGTTTCCAAGCTGTCGATCAAAAAGTGTAAGCTTGAAGCAATTTCTCATTTGAACAAACTTTCGACTCAGGGGGAGGAGAAGGAGTGTCCCAAAGCGCCGACCAGAAGGCGAAGAGCACCCCGCCCGTAAGCGGGCCTATAAGCCTCATATCGTCTTCGGTAAATTGATCGACTGGCACGTGCCCGAGGCCTTCGAAATCGATTCGGTTGTGCCCTTTACGCCGCTTGATCGTGTACTCACGGGCGTTGACTAGATGCTCGATATGGGCGTGCGCTACTTCTTCAAGAATGGGAGACTTGGAGGTTTGAAGGAGTAAAGTTATCTCGGCTTTTTTGGTGTCTTCGCCTACGGCTTCGAGCAGCTTTTTCCATAGGGACCGCTTGGCCTTCGTTTTTGAAACATTGGCGTTGACGTGTGCCATTGTCCAGTCATTCGACCTGGTAGCTGGTAATTTGACCCTTGGTGTTCTTGCGGGGATTTTCGCCGATTACGGGAGAAGGCCCAGTAACATTCTCCTGTTACTAGGCCTTCTTTGGCGGACACGGGGAGATTCGAACTCCCGGTCGAGTTTAACCCCGACACTTCATTAGCAGTGAAGCCCATTCGGCCGCTCTGGCACGTATCCATCCGCTGTTTCCAGCAGAATCTAGCCTACCCGAACATGGTCGAGTGTTCCAAAACGAGAGTGTTAACGTACCTGTCGCCACAGGAATTCGTAGCTGGTAGCCAACATTCTGGCGGTCGATTCGTTGTCGGTGGAGCCCGCATGCCCGCCGTCTTCCGGTTCGTGGTAGCGAACGTTGGCGATGCCCTTGTCGATCATTCTCGCCGCCATCTTCCGGGCTTGAGAGGGACCAACGCGGTCGTCGGTGGTGGTCGTCCAAATCAGCGAGGCCGGATAGCCATCGATCGGATGCGGCTGATCATCCAAGCGATGCAGTGGGGAGAACGTGCGCAAGAACACCCAGTCCTGCGGAACGTCGGGGTCTCCGTACTCGGCAATCCACGAGTGTCCCGCCGCCAGCTGGGTATACCGTTGCATATCCAGCAATGGCACACCGCAAGAGATCGCGCCGAACAGCTGCGGGTAGCCGGCAATCATATTGCCCATCAACAGGCCACCGTTGGACCGTCCGGTCGCCGCCAGACGGGCACGTCGCGTCACTCCGCGGGCGACCAGATCTTCGGCTATGGCTGCAAAGTCTTCATAGGCACGATGGCGGTTTTCGCGCAGCGCCGCACGATGCCAGTTGGGGCCGTATTCGCCGCCGCCTCGAATGTTGGTCATGACGTATACCGGCAGGCGCCCATTGCTGGAGCGTCTGCTCAACCATCCGGCTCCCATCGCCGGGGCATAACCAGGTGTCATGCTGTGCTGGAAACCGCCATAGCCGTCCATCAACACAGAATTTTCGCCGTCGAGTTTCAACCGTGCATCGGCAACCTGGAAGTAGGGCACACGGGTCCCGTCCTTGGAGAGCGCGAAGTGCTGCGTCACGCTAAACCCGGCAGCGTCAAAACGCTCCGGAGATCGCTTGACGACCTCTGCCTCCGCTCCGATCGACCCGCGAAATAAGGTCGTAGGGGTGGTGAAGCCGGTGACCGTCATCCAATAATCGTCGGCGGTCGCGGCATCCTCATCGTCCACGGCACCCACCGAAACGCTGAGCATCGGGTCGGCGAGCGGCAGCGATGTTTCGGCAAAGTTCGCGCGCAGATCAAATATCCGAATTTGTGCGGCCACATCGTGTAGCACCGAGACCAGCAGGTAGTTGGCGGTGAAGTCCATGCCTTGCAGGGAGGTCTTCGCATCCGGTTGGAAGATGACCTTCTGGATGCGGCCGTCGTTCAGGAAATCATCGAGTCTGCTGATTGCCAAGGAGCCTGCAGGAATGAGTTCTGCATGATGTTCCCAGTCGGTTTGCGGGGCGAACAACACCCATTGGCGGTGCAGGCTGACCTGCACATCGGCCGGGACCTCAATATTATGGTGGGTCCCGTCGAGGATGACGCCGGTGCGTGAGTTGTAGAAGTCGATGGCATCGGTAGTCACGATGCGTTCAAAGCCCGGGGCCGAATCGAAATAGCAGAAGGCCGCCACATGTTCTTGGGCAACTTCAAAAATGATCTCGGCATCTTCCAGAGCTGAGCCGCGGGTGAGCTTCCGTGCGGTGCGTGCATAAGTTGAACGTGTCGTATCGGACTCGTTGGTAGCCGAAGCGACCAGCAACGTATTTTCATCGATCCAGCTTGCCGAGGTCTTTGCAACCGCGAGGTCGAAACCATCATCGATGAAGCACAGGGTTTCCAAATCGAATTCGCGCACACGTACCTGATCTCCACCGTCCGGGCTTAGCCGGATGAGTGCTCTACGGTGCGGCTCTCCTTCTGCCGGCCGCAAAAACGCAGACCCGGCGAAGTGCCATGGTTCGCCCTGCTGCATTGCATAGCCGTCCATGTCCAACAGAATTTCCCACTGGGGATTCTCGGTGCGATATGAATCCCACGTGGTACGGCGCCAGAGGCCCAGACGGTGCTCGGCATCACGCCAGAAGTTGTAGTAGTAGTCTCCGCGCTTGGTGACCATCGGGATGCGGTCCTGTGAATCCAGTACCCGGCGAATAGCTTCGACGCTTTGTGAAAAGTCGTCATCGTGAAGTTCGGCTTCGGTGCGTTGAGTTTGAGCGCGAACCCAATCCAACGCGGCATCACCGTGGGTGGCTTCGAGCCAGGCATAAGGATCGGTCGTTTCCAGGGAATCAGACGGGGTTGAATGCATAGCCACAGTCTATGCATTCAAGGTAGATCATGCGCCAGCGCCGCTCATTTGAATTAGGGCCGCAGCTTTTGCCGGGAGGCTGGGGCACTTGATGGCGTGACAAGTTGCTTCTAGGCAATAATCTTGGAAGGTGAGCAACTTCTGGGAAGAACCCCAACCACAGTACAACGTCGCTATAGTTGGCGCTGGCCCGCGCGGTACCAGCGTCATCGAACGCCTAGCTAAGCTGGCCGTCAAGATGCCCAAGCTGGCTACCTTGGTACGCGTAACGGTGTTCGACCCGTACCGCCCGGGATCTGGGCATGTTTGGAATCCAAAACAGTCGCCACACTTCCTGATGAACACCCCTGCCTCATTTCCTACGGTAGCTCCCGAAAGGATCGCAGCTGAGCCGGGGCTTAGCTTCCGACAGTTTGTTGAGGCCAATGGGGATGGACTCCGGCTCGAAGAGCGTCAAGCCGCCGCGCTGCGCGCCACGCAACCGGGCACCTACCCGCCACGGGCAATATACGGTCGCTACCTGGAGCACGTGTATGACTCGTGCGCTCGCGTGCTTGATGAGCATCCGAATTTCGTGTTGAACTACATCCGCGCTGAAGTGTTGGCGGTTCGCCCGCAGGAGGCTGGCTACCGACTGGATTACCGGTCCTTTGCCCAAGGAGATCCTGGCACCGGGCAATTGGAGTGCAACAGCGTGGTTTTGGCATTGGGGCATCAGAATGCTGAATTGAACCCGTGGCAAAAACAGCTGCAACGGGCAGCCGAACAAGCTGGGGCCACTTATCTGCCGCCAAACGTTCCGGCAGATGTTGACTACTCGAACTTCAAATCAGGCGAGTCGGCACTGCTGCGCGGAATGGGGCTCAATTTCTTTGACGGCATGGCCGAATTGACTAGCGGCCGCGGAGGAATTTTTAAAGAAGTGAGCCAAGACCCGGGACACCGATTTGAATACATTGCCTCGGGGAAGGAGCCCAAGCTGATCGCCGCTTCGCGTCGGGGAACTCCATATTGGGGGAAACCGGTAGTAGAAGAATTTATTCCAGCGGAAATCACCCTGCGTTTCTTGCACGCCGAAGAGCTGATCGGAAGGGTCGCCGAAGCTCGTCATTCGAATCCGGACGCCGCCTTGAGCTTTTCCCGCCATATCTGGCCCCAGCTGCACCGCGACATACTGTGGGTCTACTACTCAAAATGCGTCACCACCGAGGCGACCGAATCGACCGCGGACGCCAGCCGGATACTAGCTGGATTGGAACGGATCCTCGAAGCCGAACACCACGAAGGCAATCAGGTGTGGCTCAGCGAACTGCGCGACTACATTGATCAGTTCCCTCATCTGAAATGGTTGGACATTCCGGCTTTGGCCCGACCTTTTGATCAAATTGGCTTCGGTTCCCATGAGCAGTACCAGCAGGCTGTGCGCGACTATCTCGTTGGCAATGCGCAGCACAGTTCTGCCGGGCTGCGCGACCCGCTGTCCTGTGCCATCATGACGATGAATGCCGGGCGCATGGTTATTAAGGATCTGGTAACCAAGGGGATCTTGGACGAGCAATCCCGAATTGACGAAGTGCAGGCCCACTTTGAGCCGCTGGTCGAGGGCCTGTCCTCGGGGCCACCCCTGGAACGGATCGAACAGCTCCTGGCACTGTCCCGCGCAGGTCTGGTGAGCTTCATCGGGCCAGAACCCGAGTTCGGTTTCGACGATGTGGGCGGGAAATTCACTGTTTCCTCGCCGTGGGTAGATACCGAGATCTATGGAGCGAAGGTCTTGTGCGAAGCGATGATGCCCAGCAACCGGGTACTGCAGAACAACACCCCACTAATGACCCAACTGCTAGCAGACAAGGTAGCCCGTGCACATACCTGGCGCAATGCCGAAGGCGAACTGATGGCGGGATCCGGATTCGACGTGGTGGGCGAGCCCTACCGGCTGATCAACGCAGACGGTCTGCCCCATCGCGGAATCTTCGTGCTCGGCTTGCAGCTTTCTTCGGCACAGTGGGGCACTGCAATTGCGGCCCAGGCCGGAGACCCGACGCACCCGGCCGCGCGAACCTTGCACGATGCGGAGCAGGTGGTCATCGAGATTGCCCGCATGGCGGGAGTCAATCTGGAGGAACTATTGGCGGGTAGCTCAAAATAAGAAAGTCTGGGGCAGTAGATCAATTGATCTACTGCCCCAGACCGCAACGCGGATGGTAAGAGATTTGAAATCGTTTTACCGTCTGACAGTGGTTTGAAAACACCGGGAATACGTGGTTATTGGTCACCTTGGATCACATGAAATAAGGGGCAAATAAGACCAAATGTTCCCAAAAAGTTCCCACGAAATCACGTATGCAAGCCCTGGGAGCCCCTAAGGCCAAAAACCCCAGACTCTCGCAGAACAAAATGAACAGCACCTCTACGGCGATCCGTGCGAGCCCCCGGGGAGGGGGATGGTGGCCGGGGCCTTGTGCGTTGCTGTGCTTTGATCTGGGCGTGTTTCGTGGTGTTTTGGTCTGTTTGGGTTGCGGTTTTTTGCTGTTTGCTTGTGGAGCTTCGGCATTTACTGGCCTGCTCTACTTCCCTGTAATCTAGGGCTTTAAGTGTGACACTATGCCTGCTTAGCGGTAGAATTAGAGCATGAAACAACGGTTTTGCGCTGCTGGGTGTGGCAATTCGATGATGCTTTATCGTGCTGATGCTCGTGCGTGCTCTGCTAAGTGCCGCAAGCGGTTGTCTCGTGGCGCTCTGCCAGCCGAGATGATGACTCGTAAGCGTTGGGTTAGGCACACTGCAAGCAAGCGTCCTATGACTGTTGCTGGCTATCCCGCGTCTTCTACTAACCCATTCACTTGGTCGAGCTATGAGGCCGTGAGCGCGTCGCCTGTGGGTGCTGGCAGTGGGTTCGTGCTGGGGCAGGGGATCGGGTGCATCGACCTTGATCATTGCTTCGACGGTGGGGAGCTGTTGCCGTGGGCTGCTGAGCTGGTGGCTGCTAACCGTGGAACTTACATTGAGGCGAGCATGTCCGGGGAAGGGCTGCATATCTTCGGACTGCTAGCTGAGTCACCGGGTTATAAGATCCGGGACGGTCGCAACATTGAGGTGTATTCCTCACGCCGGTATATCGCTGTGACTGGTGCCAGGTTCAAGGGTGCGCCTAATGTGTTGGCTCCACTGGTTGCACCTGGGCGCAAGTAAGCCCCCGTGGAAACCAAGTAAACACGGGGGCTTAGTTGCTGGTGCAGGTAAGTCTTTAGGCCGAAATTGAGCTAAAAACCTTCGTTACCTTCGTTCCCGCGCTCCGATGCGCTGGATGCGGGTGACGTTGACACCTTCCCTACCTATACGGTGAGGGAAATCTTTTGGATGGCCAGCGGCTGCGGGAACACGAAACCTACTCGCATGGTTGACTTCACGGCTACCAGGTCACTGGTGAAGAATGCGCTGCGGTCAACGTCGAGGGTGACATTCTTTCGGATGACCACGTAGGCCGCGTCTGCTGGGATGCCCCACACGGTGCCAGGGGTAACAGCGGTGGATACGGTCAGCGGGATGCCGTTGACGATGCGGCGGCTAGGTGCGGTTGGATCTGGCTGCAACAGGTTGCGGTTAGATCCGGTGCCTTCCTTGACCTTGGCCAGTGCGAGCGCGTCAGCGGGGTTGGCTACCCATGCGGTGATGGTTGAGCCCTGGGCTTCGGCTTGGAACTGGGCTTCGGTGAACGGGTCGATACCAGTAAAGGCGGTGCCAGCGTCAACGGTGCCGGTGGTCTGATCTTCTAGACCTTTGGGCTGGTTGGTGTCAGTGCCCTGTGCCCCGAAGAACGCGCTATCTACTTTGCGCGCAATGTCACGGGCTAGTCCGTTGCCTACCATTGTGGCGGCTTCGGGGGTGGCATCTTCGGCTAGCTCAACGCTGATGATGGTAAGCCCGGCGATCTTGTTGAAGCCGGTGCTTGCTTCACCAAGGGTCATGTCCGAAATGTCAATTTCTTCACCTTCGCCAGTCCATGCGGCTGCTGGGTCGGTGTTGACGGTCGGGATGCGGAAGAAGTTAGCGCCGGTAGAAACGTTGGATGCTACGGCGATTGCTGCCGATGCTTCTTCTACGGGCTTGATGATCAAAGCGCCTGCTTCTTCGGGCAGGAAGGCTTTGTTTGCGTTGGTGGTGAGTGTAGCCATTTTAAGTTCGTCCTCTCTGAGACGGGGTAACAAGAATGTTGTGTTCCGGGTGCCTGCTGGCGTGCCCTGGGTGCCCCGTCTGGGACGAAATAAACGGTGCAGGTATTTTTCCCTACTGGGATTAGTACCTACACCGTTTAGTTTACCTGATTTATCGTTTCAAAGCATTCTTCCATGATGGTGCGGATGGTAGTCGACCACGGTCGCCGGCGGCGCGGGCGAGGGATGCGTTGCCACCGCCTGATTCTTTGAAGAGGTAGGCGCGGGTCTTGTGCAGTTCGGTAATCGAGACGTTGATCTTGTCCTGGTCGATTAGTCCGTCTTCGGTGAGAACGTCCTCGAGTTTTATGCCACCGATTTCGAATAGGTCTGCCGGGTTGTGCAACTTTTGTGCAGCGGATTCGATGACGCGGGTTGCTTCAACGTTCAGCATGGCGTTCAGCCGGGTTTGCAGGGTGTCGCGTTCGGCTTCGGCTTGCTGTGCACGGAGACGATATTTCTTAGCTTCGGGGATTGCCTTGCCGTCCTCCTGCTGGCCTTCCTGCTCCTGCTCGGTGCCTTCCGGGGGCGTAGTTCCCTCGGCAGTCTGCTGTGGCTCCTGCTCGGTGCTGGTGCCCTGCTGGCCGTCTTGCGCGGTGGTGGTGCTGGCGGTGTTGGTTTCTGTGCTCATAGGGTTACTCATTTTCTGTTAGTAGTTTGGCAATTTCGTCAGGGTTGAATCCTGCTACTGTCCGGTGCCAGCCTTTATCGGAGCTGGCCACGATGGTTCGAGGGTGGTCTTCGGGGGCGAAGTTCGGTAGCCAATCGGGGGCAATGGTGAGCGTGTAAAGCCATTCGACCATGCTCATTTTCCGACTGAATTTCCTACGTCGCTTCAAACGCTGATAGTCGGCGTACCGGGTGGCGGAATCATTCTGATATTCGCCGCACAATGCCTTGTGCCGAAAGTGGAAGTTCCACATCCAAGGGCCGGAACATTTGTGACAGACCCATTCGGCTACTGGTGCGATTCGATCGAGCTCAACGGGGGGCTGGTAGGCACTAAGGGACCAGTGAGGTGCAGTCATTGCCGGTTCTCCCGTTCTTCCACTTTGGCGGCTTGCTCGCGGAGTATTGCTGCGATTTCTTTGGGGTCGTCGGACATGATTTGCACTTCGAGGTAACCGGGGGCATATCGTACGTAGCTTGGCATTAGTTGTTTTCCTTTGAAGGTTGCTCTAGGCGTTCTGCGAGGTCGTGCAGCCGGTCGGCCATCGTTCGAGCTTCATCTGCGGTGAGATGAGCTAGGACGGTGCCCCGGTGAAGTAGGCCGATACCTGGGGTGCGTTCTTGTGTTCCACTGTCTACCCAAACGTAGGGGCGTACTTTGGCTTGTGGTCGAAATCCTGGGCGGTGACTCATGAGGTTAGTCCTCCTGTTCGAGGTGGTCTGCAATATTCCGAAGATTGGAACGTAGGTTATTCAGCTCGTGAGCTGTAGTTAATTCGGCTCTAGGGTCATCTGGGAGGTAGAGCAGATCCGCTGCACGGTTGAGCGCCTGCGCAACTGCGGTCTGGTCGTAGGGGTCGATCATGCGGTTTTTCCCTCTCTGATTTCGGTGCAGGTGTAGCACTCGGTTATGTCCTCGGTACCGTGGAGCGGACAAGTTGCCGGGTTATCATTTGGCGAAGGACTCACCCAAGGACTCGAAGAACTCATGTTCTGAGAGCGTGAGTCCTTTGGGTTCTTCGTGAGTCCTTGGTCTGGCACATCATCAATTGCCCAGACCCAACCGCCACCAAATCCACTTTTGCGAGAAGCAATTTTCGGAGACTTGGAACGCTGCCGAGCGTTCTTGAGCTCTTTGTCCGTGAAGCCTTGAGCACGTCCTGCTTTGAGAACATCCCCGGCTTTGGCTTCCCAGACCTCGTTCTGCTTGATGAAGTCGATAACGAATGATTGGGCAACATTTCGGTCATCCAAATCTTCGTCATCCCCATTGGCCCGGCTGATAAGATCCCCAACGGTTTGGTCTGTTTCGCCAAGGAAATTGACTCGGGCGACACTGGCCGTCTCTCCGTCATCAGTGGTCACTTCTACCGATTCCAGAGTGAACTTGTAAGACCCCTTAGATTCCCCGTAGTTGTTCTTGTCCTGGCTGAAAACGCGCTCCCCCGATTCTTCATCTGTGGCGAAGGCGAGGTAAGACCGGGTGAGGTCGCGCCATGCGTGCGAGCCGGATAATCCCCCACTGACTGAGCCGCCGCCCTTGTTGAAGTGGTTTATAAGAATCAATGCGATTTCAAGCCGTTGAGCCAAGGCAATGAGTGGTTCATACGACTGGCGAACATCTTGAACTTTATTCATGTCGCCGTGCATCAGCGAAGGGGCCGGATCGACTACTAGAACCTTCGCCCCTGTCTCACTAATGGCCTGTTCGATCATGTCCACGTCGAGAGGAAATTTCAGTGAACGACGACTAGTGAACTCATCGAGGGTTGATTCGACTTCGATCTGATAAATACGGTCGAGGTCTGCGCCTGCTGCTTTGAGTCGTGGAACCATGACGGTATCCCAGTCATCTTCCGGCCCTATGACGATGGTTGCCATTTTCTGGCCGTGCAGGTCGCCGGGGAGCTGTCCACGGCTGGCGAGGGCGGCGAGGTGAAGCATAAAGGTTGTCTTACCTTCACCGCCCTTTCCTGCAACTATGGTTGCCGTACCTAACGGGATGACACCGTGGCCTGTGAATGGCTCCCAGAACCATTTCTGGCGGCGAGTCTTGATCAGGCTGGCCGGTGTGAGAAGTACTCGTTTTGTAGGCAACTTGTCGGTCATTGCTATGTGCCCTCCTAGATTTTTGCGATGGATCGGGGCAGATCCACAAGGGGAATTGGTTTGGTTGGTCGGAGCCGTTGACGTGCTGCGTGAATATCTACCGCGTCACGGGCTGATTTGGCTGCTGCCCTGGTGAATGCGTCCTGCGCTTCACGGTCGGCCTCGTCGGTTTCATGCACGCCGTCTTTGAAGCCGTGGCGGTAGCCCTGTTTGTAGCCGTGCATCATGCCCTGGTGGAACGCTTCGGAGTTGAGGGATTGCCAGTACTCAGTCACCTGGTGCACCGCCTACGGGTATCAGCTTGCATAGGATTAGCTGGGCTGATTGTCCGCGCTCTACGGCTCTATCTACGGCACGCTGGGCACTGGGCAGGTTGTAGTAGGCACGGCGGCGGTAGTGGATACTGTCGGGAGTTTCGATCTCTACAACAACCATGTGCACGCCGGTAAGTAGTGCTTCGGGGCTAATGCGCAATTGGTGCCCCTAACGCGTGTGCGAGCAACTGGGGTACTGCGATAAGTCCGAAGAGGATTGTGCTGTAGAACGCGGTTTGCACTGTGCTCTGAATGGCTTTACGCATTGGTGGACCAGCTTTTGATTTCCTCGGCGTGAAGTTCTTGGTAGGCCGCGAACGCGGCTACCGCGTCGATCTTGTGGGTATCGCACCAGACTGCAATTTCGGTGACGGTGTGATGTTCAGGGTTGGCACGGGGCACAGGGTGAGCGGTCATCACTTCCACCGCGTGCGCCTGGTCGATATTGGCTAGGACCTTTTCCACCATTTCGGGGAGAGCTTCCAGCTGTTCGCGGGTCCATGCTTTTGCAACGTATTCGGCATCGTCCGCGGCGCTGTCGAAGCCGTAGTTTGAAACATCGAAGGTTATGCCGTTCCGTGGTGACCAGTGGCTGTTAACTTGTGTGCCGGTGGAGTCCGTGAGGTGAACGTCGGGGCCGGCATATACGGAGCCTTCAATCTCGCAATTGTCCTCAGTGTTGAGGTCGTCGGGGGTGCAGCCCATTCCGCAGGTGCAGAAGTATTCCCGCTTGAATCCTGCTGGAGCCTGGGGGATGTTGATAACATTGTGCATAACTGATTCCTTTTCTGATGGAATTTCGGTTGAGACCGTGGTGTGTTCTTTGGCGAGAGCACCACGGTCTTTTTCTGTCTTCGGGGCGATGGTCATTAGGTGCGATCCTTAGTGTTTTCTTCGATCCAATTTTTTAGGTCTGACTCGGCGTAACGCACGCTCTTACCTGCTTTGATGAACTTCGGGCCATTGCCCATGTAACGCTCATTTGCGGCGGTTCCCTTGGAGATGCCGCGCCATGCGCAGTATTCGTCAACGGTGAGCAACCGCTCTAAGCCTGTGACGGACATTGTTCCCCCTGATGATTTAGTGAATATCACTGACAGGAACAATCATTAATCATCAACGCTGTTAATGTCAAACCACTGGGGAACATGTACGATATTCCCATGAGTGATATTGAAGAAAAGGGGCAAGAACCTGAGGCTACCTACGTTCGATTTGGTGAGATTGTCCGAAGTCTTAGAGTTAAAGCAGGTTTGACTCAGACGGAGTTATCCAAGGCTTTAGTGAACTTTGGGCTAGATATGCGACAAAACACGATCACCAAACTTGAAAAAGGCGCTAGGCCGAGCACGTTGAAAGAGTGCATAGCCCTTGCGCAAGCACTGGGGTTGCAACCAGCGGAGCTATTTCAGCAGGCGTTTCCGGCAACCGCTCAACATTCGAACGAGTTTCAAAGATTGCTCGCAAAAGAAGCGCAACTAGATCGAGAGCTTGATGAAGTGGAGCTGCAAGTCTCAAGGACTGCGGACAAGCTAGAAGCGCTCAGGCTTGCACACTCAAAACTTGTGAATGAGATTTGGCAAGTACGACAAGAAATTTCGAACCTACCGGATTCTTCAAATGGCAACGGTTGAGAAGTACGAGACTAAAGCCGGTATCAGGTACCTGGTGCAGTATCGGAAACCGGATCGTACACAGACGAAAAAACGGGGCTTCAAAACTAAGCGTGACGCGGAACTTTTCAAGGCCACTGTTGAGGTGTCTAAAGCGCGTGGCGAGTACATAGACCCGAAGTTGGCAAACGTGACTGTTGCCGAGCTGGGGCCGTCATGGGTTGAACGCAAGCAGCACTTGAAACCTTCATCGTTCCGACCAACTGAAACCGCGTGGAGACTCCATGTTCAGCCGGTTTGGGGTAAGCGGGTAATCTCCGGGATTCCACACACTGAGGTGCAAGCGTGGGTTACCAAATTGTCGGTAGGGGATGACAAGGCTAAGCCGCCGGTCAAGCCAAAGTCAGCGACAACCGTTATTCGCGCTTATGGTGTCCTAGCTGGAATCCTTGATGACGCGGTAAAGGATCGACGGATGCTGGCCAATCCTGCGCGTGGGGTCAATCTGCCACGGAAAAAGAAGAAGGCTCACGTCTATCTGAGCCATGATGACGTGTCCAAGTTGGCCGATAACTCTAGGTACCCTCTGCTGGTGCGCGTGTTGGCTTACTGTGGTCTGCGCTGGGGTGAAGCCGTGGCCCTGCGTATCAAAGATGTGGATCTGATAAAGCGCCGGCTACGCGTCGATCAAAACGCGGTCAGGGTTGATGGGAAAATATTTGTCGGCACACCAAAAGGCCATGAACGGCGTAGCGTTCCATATCCTGCGTTCTTGTCAGCGGCTATTCTCAAGGCTTGCAAAGACAAGCATCCCGATGACCTATTGTTCCCCGATGGCAACGGCTACTACATGCGACCACCACACACAGGCCGAAACCGAGTGTCCTGGTTGGATGCAGCAGTGAACGCCGCCAGAGTTTCCAGAGTGACACCACACGACTTGCGGCACACCTTCGCGAGCTTCGCCGTGAGCGCCGGAGCCAACGTCAAAGTCCTGCAGAAAATGATGGGCCACGCGTCCGCAGCCATGACACTGGATGTGTATGCAGAACTGTTTGATGACGATATGGATGCAGTAGCAATAGCCCTAGATAACGTCGTATCAAAATAGGATGTTCCCAAAAAGTTCCCGAACACTGGGGGATGGAAACGAAAAAGCCCCTTACTTCCCAGTGTTTACAAGGAAATAAGGGGCTTCATAATCGCGGATGGTAAGAGATTTGAACTCTTGGTACGGGGTTACCGCACACTGGTTTTCAAGACCAGCTCCTTAGGCCGCTCGGACAACCATCCAACCCGAAAAACTATACGCTATGAGTAAGCCAAGAAGGGAATCGACATACATGAGTGACACGATGCAGGCCTACATCTACGCCGGCGCAGGGGGACCAGAGGTGCTTAAAGCACAGGCTCGCCCAATCCCGGAAACAGCAGATCATGAAGTACTGATTGAGGTTACTGCCTTCGGCCTGAACCGGGCAGATGTCCAGCAGTGCAAGGGTGTTTACCCGCCACCTGCCGGTGCCAGCGACATCCCAGGGCTGGAAGTTTCCGGAACCATCGCCAAGGTCGGCAAGCAGGTCACCGAATGGAACGTTGGAGACCGCGTGGCAGCTTTGCTTGCAGGAGGAGGCTACGCCCAGTACGTCAATGTTGAATCCTCACATGTGCTGGCAGTCCCTGCCCAGATGGATCTAGTCGAAGCTGCGGGGCTCCCCGAGGTGGCCGCTACCGTCGTCTCAAATATCTTCCTTGAGGGAGCGCTCAAGGATGGAGAAACGATTCTGGTCCATGGCGGCTCCGGTGGAATCGGATCTATGGCAATCCAGCTGGCGAAGGCCGCCGGCGCGACAGTGATTGTCACCGCTTCGTCTGAAGACAAGATCGCCTACTGCAAATCGCTGGGCGCTGATGAGGGGATCAACTATCGCGAAGAAGATGTGCTGGAACGGGTTCGCGAATTGACCGCGGCCAAAGGTGTTGACCTGATCTTGGACGTGGTTGGTGCGAAGTATCTGGCGATGAACGTGAAGGCGCTCGCCGTGGGCGGCCGCATGGTCGTCATTGGTTTGCAAGGCGGCGCCAAGGCGGAACTGGATTTGCGCATGCTGATGTCTAAGCGTGCCAGGGTTATCGGCACCACGTTGCGTGCTCGTCCGGCGAACGAAAAGACCGTAATCGTCGAGGAAACTTCAAAACGTATTGAACCGTTGCTGGCAGAGGGGAAACTCAGTCTGAACGTCACCAAGATTTATTCTTTCGAAGCCCTCGTCTCGGCGCATGAACATTTTGATTCGGGGACGCATCTGGGAAAAATTGTCGTGCGGGCTTGATTTATCCATACCTCCTTCGCGTAAAGTGACCCGTGGTATTACCACGTGACTCGTTCCACAGGAACTAGTTATCCACATCACTTGAAAGATTCCGAGGAGGCTACTCCCAGTGAGTACCCAAGAAGCCCTGCCGCCGGCGGGCGTGGACCCAGAGATTGTCGAACGCGAAGATAAGCGGTGGACTCCGTTGCGCATCGCAGTCTGGGTTGTCATTGCATTGATCGGCGGCGTGGCTTGGTCCATGCTCGCATTCTCCCGCGGTGAAACCATCAACGCGATCTGGTTCGTTTTCGCCGCGGTGGCGACGTACCTGATCGCTTACCGGTTCTATGCGAAGTTCATTGAGCGCAAGATCGCCAAGCCGGATGATTTCCGGGCCACTCCCGGCGAGTATATGAATAACGGCCGAGACTTTGTGCCAACCGATCGACGTGTGCTTTTTGGGCACCACTTCGCGGCAATCGCTGGAGCCGGGCCGCTAGTTGGGCCGATCCTCGCAGCGCAGATGGGCTACCTACCGGGAACCATCTGGATCATCCTCGGTGTAGTTCTGGCCGGGGCGGTGCAAGACTACTTGGTCTTGTTCTTCTCGATGCGCCGTGGTGGGCGTTCGCTGGGCCAGATGGCCCGTGAAGAGCTGGGCCTGATTGGTGGCACCGCGGCGTTGATTGCGACTCTTGCCATCATGATCATCATCGTTGCCATCTTGGCGCTGGTGGTTGTCAACGCGCTGGGGGAATCCGCCTGGGGCATCTATTCGGTGGGTCTGACGATCCCGATCGCGCTGTTCATGGGGATCTATCTGCGCTTTATCCGCCCAGGCAAGGTACTGGAAATTTCGGTCATCGGCTTCGCGCTATTGATGTTCGCTATCATCTCTGGCCGTTGGATCGCCGAATCGGCGTGGGGTGCTGAGTTCTTCCACATGGAACGCACCACCATTGCATGGGCGATCATTGTTTACGGTGTCATCGCTGCGGTACTTCCGGTCTGGCTGTTGCTTGCGCCGCGCGACTACCTGTCGACCTTCATGAAGATCGGTGTGATTGGACTGCTGGCCGTGGCCATCGTCGTCGTCCGGCCGGAGATCAGTACCCCGGCCTTCTCCGAGTACGCCTCACGTTCAGACGGTCCGGTCGTCTCCGGTTCACTGTTCCCATTCTTATTTGTCACCATCGCTTGTGGTGCGCTCTCCGGCTTCCATGCGCTCATCGCCTCGGGAACCACCCCGAAGCTGGTCGAGAAGGAACGCCAGACCCGCTTCCTGGGTTACGGCGGCATGCTCATGGAGTCCATGGTGGCCATCATGGCATTGGTTGCGGCGATCTCCATTGATCGCGGCATCTACTTCGCGATGAACTCCTCCGCAGCCGCGACCGGTGGCACCGTGGAGACCGCGGTGGCCTTTGTGAACTCCTTGGGACTAGCCGGCGTGGACCTAGTTCCAAGCCAGCTGACCGAGCTGGCGGCCAACGTGGGCGAACCATCGGTGGTTTCGCGAACCGGTGGCGCTCCAACGCTAGCGGTCGGCATTGCGGTGATCATGAATCAGTGGTTCGGTGGCGTCGCCATGATGGGCTTCTGGTACCACTTCGCGATCATGTTCGAAGCACTGTTCATTCTGACCGCGGTAGATGCCGGGACACGCGTGGCTCGCTTCATGCTGCAGGACGCTATCGGTAACTTCGTTCCAAAGTTTAAGGACACCTCGTGGCGCCCCGGAGCCTGGATATGTACGTTACTTATGGTGGCCGGATGGGGTTACATTCTCATTCTCGGAGTCACCGACCCCCTTGGCGGCATCAATACGTTCTTCCCGCTGTTCGGTATCTCCAACCAGTTGCTTGCTGCTATAGCTTTGGCGGTGGTCATGACGATTGTCGCCAAGCGCGGTAACTTCAAGCACCTGTGGGTCATTGTGCTCCCGCTGGCGTTCGCCGTCGTGGTCACCTTCGTCGCCTCGTGGCAGAAGATTTTCTCCACGAACACCAAGGTTGGCTACTTCGCAAACCACAACGCGTTCAAGGAAGCCTTGGCCAACGGTGAGACTTCCTTCGGTTCTGCAAACGGCGTTGAAGCCATGGAAGCCGTCGTGCGCAATACCGGTGTGCAGGGCTGGCTTTCGGTGATCTTCCTGGTGCTATCGGTCATCGTGATCGCCGCGGCGGTAGCCGAAACCGTCAAGGCGAAGTCCCATGGCGGCGGAAAAGACACCGAGGACCCATACACGGAATCGAAGATCTTCGCTGCACAAGGCCTGATCTCCTCGCCCGCAGAAAAGGCGCTCGAAACTCAGTGGAAGAACGTTCCAGTAAGCCAACGCGTGAGCCGTGGCGGACATTAAAATGGAAAAACTTCGCGAAAAGCTCGGCCAAGCTAGACGTTTCATGGAAGGCGTGCTCGGTGCAGATAAGTACCGGCACTACCTGGAGCACTTGGCTGATACCCATCCCGAAGCCGAACCGATGACGGAACGCGAGTTTTGGCGCGAATACACCAACTGGCAAGAGCGCAACCCGCAAGGTCGCTGCTGCTAATTGGAGGGTGACACGAAGGAGCCTTGGAACTGGATTTCGAGTTCCAAGGCTCCTTTTCACGTCAAGCGAAGCCACGAAGCTGGGGAGTTTTGAGCAGCGACCGGTAGTCTGGTACTAGTCATTTCGTAGCGACCTAGCAAAAAAGAGTGTGATGGGTTTTTTCTCGCGTCTGCGCGAACAACGCGCAACAAACCGTGACCTTGGGCAAGGCGTATGGCGCCGCGCCCATGACAGGTTCGTGCGCTCTTTGGACCGCGTTTTTCAGGTCTTAGAAGGAATCGAAGACAACGACCTGTATAACGAGGTAGTTACGCGAGCTAATGAGCTGGCAGATCTGCTCCCGCAGGTGCGTCAGCTGTGCATCGATGCCCAGCGGGTGACGCCAAGCGATGACGAGCACATTCCGCAATCCACCTCCAAGGTGCACCGAGCGCTGACCAAGTCAGCCAACGACTTAGCCGCGACGGCTCAGGCAATCGCGATGATGCGAATGCAGGCCAAAGGTGGAGCGGAAAACAATATGCAACCGATTGAACACCGTGCACAGATCGTCAAAGACGACATTTCGCACGCAGCCAAAATGCTGGCTGACTTGAGCTGAACCGTTAAAATATGGTGCCTTTCACCTCAAAGTCCGCTCCGATGCACTAAATTAGTTGCATGATCCAAACTATTCCACAATCTAATTTCCACGATGGCAACTGCATCGACCAGATCGGTTACGGCGTCTGGAAGGTATCCGATGCCGATGCTGAGATCGCAGTTGGCAAGGCGCTGAAAGCCGGATACCGCCATATCGATACAGCCCGTATCTACGGCAACGAAGAAGGCGTGGGGCGCGCAATCGCCAACAGCGGCATTCCGCGTGGCGAAATCTTCGTGACCACTAAAGTCTGGAATTCCGACCAGGGCTACGACAAGACATTGGCGGCGGCCGAAGCTTCCCTCGAACGTTTGGGAATGAACCACGTGGATCTTTACCTGATTCACTGGCTGCAGCCTCAGCGCGGCACCTATGTGGACACGTGGAAGGCCCTGATTCAGCTACAGAAAGATGAAAAGGCGACCTCTATCGGCGTCTGCAACTTCACCATTGAGGCCATGGAAGAGCTCTATGAGCACACCGGTGTGCGTCCGGTGATCAACCAAGTTGAAACTCACCCGTACTTCCCACAGGCCGAGTTGCGCGCTTACGAAGCTAAGCATGGCATCGCCCACGAATCATGGTCTCCACTTGGCCACGGCGGTGAGCTCTTGACCGACCCGGTCATTTTAGGGATCTCCCAAAAGCATGAGGCCAGTGCCGCGCAGGTAGTCATTGCTTGGCATTTGGCTTTGGGCAACGTGGTGATTCCAAAGTCAGTCACCGATTCGCGAATCATCGAGAACCTCGAGGCAATCGAGTTGAAGCTTGATGACGAGGACCTTGCTGCGATCAATGGGTTGGATCGTGGTCCCGAGGGGCGCATCGCGGCAGATCCGGCCATCTCAGACTTCGAATAAATCCGAATCTGCAGAGCATTCAATTTTGGACCCTGGTTTCGGCAAGAACCAGGGTCCTTGCCTGCTTGAAACCAAGAGCGGTTGTCGAGATCCTCACTAGACTGAGATCGGCGCCGAATACCCCCGCTGAGGCGAAACGCCGTCAGGCGTTCGGCGCAAGGCAGATTCTCACTTCATCGGGTGCCGAAGCCGCA
This sequence comes from Glutamicibacter sp. AOP38-B1-38, assembly GCF_052377485.1. Taxonomy (NCBI): domain Bacteria; kingdom Bacillati; phylum Actinomycetota; class Actinomycetes; order Micrococcales; family Micrococcaceae; genus Glutamicibacter; species Glutamicibacter sp. AOP38-B1-38. Next base: position 32,694 of record NZ_JBQSWU010000032.1, read on the forward strand.
ACTTCCAGACGGTGCGGTTCCCCGGTAAACATGATCGGCCCAGGATGGCTTATGGCGCCCGGGCAAGCCGGTAAAGCGCGGGATGTCCGTCGCCCATGGCTGAAGTCCCAATCGTGCTCGTTCGCTCGGCGCTATTTTTTTTGAGGCGTCTGACGAACGATGGCATCAGAACTCCTCGCAGCCGACAGCTGAAGCTATGCGCATCGAACTGTGCGCAGGCTTATCTCGTATTTGGTTGACTAAGCACGTGTTCACGTCGGATGTCCGCGCATAGCGCTTTTCCTGCAAGATCGCGGGGCTGCGAATTAGGCTCCCGTGAGCGTGCCCGTATCGCGGAGCCTGGTGACCGCCGCCTGGCTTAGATTCGTATAATCAGCGATCGGGCTTACCGCAACCCCATTGTCTAATGCCTCAAGGATCGAATTTTCGAACTCTGCGATGCTCTGCTGGGCGTCTGCCAATTCGGATTCGGCTAGTTCGGCGTTTCCTTGGGAGGCACGCTGCAAGTGTGCCTGCACCGCCAACATTGACCGTGTAGCGGCTTGAATCCGCGTCCAGTCATATCCCGCTGCCGGGGGCGCATCGTTGCCGAAAACAATCATCCAGTCGTTCATCGAATATTCCCAACCGGGGGAAACCTGAGTTCCCCGCTCTTTGAAATGGACCCTACCTTCGTGAATAAACGGTGTCGATGTGTGACCGTTCAGCCGAGGTGAGAAGAGGCGAAGTTGAATCTAGAGAGGCCGGCCTTGGCGCTTTGCTTAACGTTTACTTGTGTAGGCAGGTTCATCGCCAGCGATTATCCGAAGTAGTTTAGGGTAAAAGATGCATGATTGATTATCATTGCAGCGATCAGAATAGAAAAATTAAGGATGACTTATTGCCTATGAAAAAACCGGGATATGACACCCTGATCTATTTTTGGTTGAGCATCGCGCTGAGTTTCTTAGGATTCTTCCTGCAGTTCTTCGGGGCTCAGGTGGCATTTCGAGACGGGGATCCTAATCCCATGGCGCTTTCACCATTCGGGATCGCCTCGACTGGCTGCTTCGCATTGGCCTTCATATTTGGGCTCGTCGTCATTCATAAAACCATCGCCATGTTGATGTTTTTGGTGCAGAAGAAGCCGTGATGAGCGAGGCTCGGCGTCCCAAGACAGCGAAAAACCCCGGAAGCACACGGTAACACCGGTGTCCGGGGTTTTTCTTCACACGGACCGTGGCGGATTTGAACCGCCGACCTGCACTTAACGAGACAGACGAAAGCGACACTTAGGGCGTTTTAGCGGTTCCATGGGGCCTAGGAATCGGGCTATTTGGGCTATGAGTCTGTGGGATTTCAGTATTCACCCGGCAGCATGTGCACTTAATTGCACACACAGAGGCCGTAGCTGCCAAGATCAGGACGGTCGCTAGGCTTCGCTAGCGCGCAGCGCGAACTATGGCCGAATCCCCGGTGCTCGCATGGAATGGGCAAAGTAACTCTCTCGCTATCTGTCGCCTGACCTCGTTACACTCGTATCGAAACCTTTTGGAGGAAACCTTGTCCCGTGCAATTAAGCGTATTGTCGGCAATGTCAGTGTTCTAACTGCGCTCGTCGCTTTGGTTGCCGTGCTCGTGTTCGCTGCTACGAGCCCGTCGTTTTTGAAGAATGACGCGAAACTGACCGCCGAAGCCAACGCCGGCACACCAATAGTTCAGGCAAGAACGACACCAAAGCCGACACCTACGTCGAGTGCGACACCGAGCGAGACGGTGTATCCCACAAGTTCAGACGGTGTAACTATTCGACCGTGGGAAGATATCCAGATCGCGGGATACCTAGAGAACAACGGCGCCAACAGTTTCAAGGGCTGGTCGGAAGGAACGCCTCAGCGTGCAACGGATTATTGGGAGTCCGAGACTGAGGGTGAACTGACAATTATCGTGTCCGATGATGGCTGGACAGAAAGCGACATGGAGGATTATGCCCGGTCGTTCATGTCATTTTATGGTTGCAATTCTGATGAAGTCGAGCGGGTCACTGTTGAAACCGCTGGCGGCGACGTGAGCGTCACCAGATCAGGCTGTTAACGCGCGAAACGTGCCCCACCCAAAAAACTT
>NZ_JBQSWU010000033.1:0-34296 GCF_052377485.1 Glutamicibacter sp. AOP38-B1-38
GCTAGGCGTTGAAAACAGTCCCGATCATCATCGAGGGCGGCACGCTCATCGATCCTGCCACCGGAGACACCGTTCAAGACGGCGTGCTGGTGCTGCGCGACGGAAAGGTCGAAGCCGTTGGGACCCGGGAGGCCACCCGGAAGGCGGTGAAGGACGCGGCCGGGCAGGCAACTCACATCGATGCCACCGGCAAATTCATCATCCCCGGCATGGTGGATGCCCACGTGCACGCCAACGGGCTCGAGGACGTCCGCCTGATCCTGCAAAGCGGGGCGACCACGGTGCGCAGCGGATCATCCACCTTCTACCAGGACATAGCGCTTGCCTCGCTGCCGAAATGGAATCCCGGGCTTTCGCCTCGCATGCATCCGGCAGGCTTGTTCGTCTCCCCCGAACAGGGCGACTCGATCCTCGCAGATCCCGACCTGGCTCCGCTGGCCGCCTTGGAGGACAACATCCGCGACGTCAAGGATCTCGCTTATCTGACCGGTGTGAATCTGCGCCGCGGCGCAACGGTCATCAAGACGCGCGCCAATCCGCGCGCGGGGCTGGCCGAGCAAGACCCGTTGGAGCTGGTCTACGACCGGGAGCAGCTATCGGCCATCGTGAAGGCGGCCCGCGGAGCCCGGGTGCTCTGCCACGCATACAGCGCCAAGGGCATTGCCGGAGCCGTCGGCGCTGGAGTGGCCAGCATTGAGCACGGAGTCTTCGTGGATGAACAGACCATCGGCCAGATGGTCCGCCGAGGCACCGCATTCACTCCGACCCTGGCCGGGGTGGCCGGGATGGCCAACTCATCCGATCCGGTGATCGCCGAGCGCGGCCGCGAGTTCGGCCCGGTACTGGCGCAGGCCGTGCGCGCGGCCAATGAGGCTGGAGTGCTGGTGGTCGCCGGGACCGACTCGTTCGGCACGGATGTCATGCCGGTCGGAGTGGAAGCAAAGGCGCTGGAAGACGCTGGGCTCTCTGCGCTGCAGGCGCTGCAATCGGTGACCACCCGTCCCGCGAAGCTGATCGGTGTCGAGCGTCAAGGCGTAGGCCAGCTGCTTCGCAAGGGTGTGGCCGATGTAGTGATTCTGGGATCGAATCCGCTCGAAGGAACACAGGCCCACTCCCAGGTTCAGGTGGTCATTGCCCAGGGGAAGATCGTGCGCAACGAGTTGAACTGATTCGCCGGGCCCGGTCACCGCACAGCGCTGCACGTTGCCGTTGGACAACCTCCCAGCTCGATTCACATTTTTCAGGTGAATTGAGTTGGGCGAAAGTTTCCGAGGCAAAGAAATGGGGGCCTATTTCGCGGCAAAAAATTCCTACGACAGCTGGTGCACCCTGTGCGCGGTGAGCGACATGAACCGCTCATCATGGGATGAGAACAGCACCGCTCCCCCGCGTTCGAGCACCGAATCGATTGCCACGTGCAGGCATCGAAGCCCAGCCGAATCCAGTGCCTCCGTTGGCTCATCGAGAAGGAGCAGCTGCGGTTCGCGCACCAGAACGGTGGCCAAGGCAACGATCCGGCGGGCCGAAGCCGGCAGCTCATAAGGATGGGTCTGCGCATAGGATTCCAAGCCCAGCTGTTCAAGCACCAACGGCACACGGGCGCGTTGGATGCTCTTCTTGGGAAGGCCGAAAGCGACCTCGCGGGCTACCGTACGTTCGAAGAGCTGGTCCGAAGGATTCTGCAGGAGCATCCCAGCATCAGCTGCCACCTGCACTTTTCCGGCATCTGGCTTGATCAGCCCTGCGGCGGCTTTGAGCAGCGTGGTCTTGCCCGTTCCGTTGGCGCCGGCCAGCCCCACGCATTCTCTGGCTCGGACTTCGAAGTCAAGGTTGGAGAGGACCGGGGCGCTGGCACCCTTGTATCCGAGCTGCACGCCGGCAAAGTCCAGCAGGGGCTTTGCTGCTGCGATGGATGGTCTTCTTGGCTTGGAAGGCAACGCAGTGGTTGTAGCGCCTTCAACTGCAGGCCGCAAAGTTCCGTCCGCCAAGTTCCACAGGGCATCCGCTTCGGCTGCCCATGATTCAGTTGCCCGGCTCAGCACCACAATCGCGGTGCCTTCGGCGCGCAGTCGCGAAATCATCGCGGTCACTGTCTTAGTTGCCCTGGAATCCAAACCGGCCAGCGGTTCGTCGAGCACAATGATGGACGGTTTCGCGGCGGACAGTGCAGCTAACGCGACGAGGCGTTCCTGGCCTCCTGAAAGCTTGGCGGGGTCGCGTTCCAGCAGATGTTCCAGGGACAGCCGCGTGGAAAGCTCGGTTATGAGCTCTGCCATCTCTACGCGGGGCATTCCTTCGTTCTCCCGCGCGAAGACCAGCTCTTCTGCAACCGTCTGGCGAATCCTCGAAAGGTAGCGCCCGGCATCCTGGGGCAGCAATCCCACATGCCTGGCCCAGCCTGCTATGTCGATTCGTGGCGAATACTCCGGAGAAAAGTCGATCCGTTGCCCCGCCAGGATGACCGTTCCCTCGCACTGGTCCGCTCCCGGCCGCGGCAGCATGCCAGCTAGTACTCCGCCCAGCGTGGACTTCCCGGATCCAGAGTCACCGGCAATGACAGTCAGGGACCCCGGGAAGAATTCCATCTCGATCTCGCGCAAGGCATCGGAGTGCGCCTCGGAGTAGCGGAAGCTTTCCAGCCTGAGGTTCAGCGCCGCCGTAGTTCCGGCAGGCGTACGATGCTCCATATCCATCATGAGGCTCCCCCGAGTGGCACCAGAATCGCTACCGGCACCAGCACCGAACACAGCAGGGCAACCCAGCGGACTCCCCGCTGGATCCGCGAGTCGGAGACTAGGCGTAATCTGCTGTGCTCACCGCGGGCGGGAAAACCGCGTGCCGCCAGATGAACCGAACGGTCATGGGCATCTTGCACCGAGGAGAGCACCAGCGGCACAGCACGCAGCCTCAAGCGCTGCAGCCAACCGGCCAAACCACGGCCGGTTCCTGCTTTCCGCAAGGCCTGGGCTTGCCCGATGGCATGCTGCTTTTCCATCATCTGCGGAAGAAGAAACAGCGTGGATGCCAACAGGTATCCCGCCTGCGGCGGAGCCGGAGACAAATCGATGGCTGCCACCAGCTGGTGCTTATCGATCAGCAAACCGCAAAGCAAACCGGCCACCACCAGCACGGAGGTACGCAAAGCCAACGTCATGGCAATCTCTAGTCCCCCAAGCGTCAGGCTGATTGGCCCCCATGCTGCGAGCACCGCCGAAGTTTCCTGCGAAGCCAGTCCATGGATCATCAGCAAGGACAGGAGAGTAGGGAGCATGATTGCACCGCTGAGCGCCGCGAGTTTGCGGGCCTTGCCCGCAACTGCGCCAATGGCCAGGCAAAGCACTATTACCGCACAGCTCAGCCACCAGCGGCTAGCAGCCGTGGCTATCGCAACCGTGAGCACGGCTAGGCAAAGCACGGTAAAAGGATGCAGCTCAGCGATGCGGCGCTTCATGGGTGGCCTACTTGTTTCCGCTCTTGTCCAGCACCTTGTAGCGGCGGATGAATTCGAAGGAACCACTCAAGCGCTTCGGCAAGGCGAAGACCAGCAGCGCTGCGATGAGGAAGACAATTGCCTTGTCTCCTGGGTCGGAAATCAGGGCCTGCTTGGTGACCGCGGAGAGCAGCGAATCCCCCATGGAGCGGAAGGCCGCAACCACTGCGCCGGTACCGACACCCGAGGTGCCGCCATAGACGAAGGCAGCCACCGGGGAGGAAACTACGCCAACCAGTACGCCGGAAACCAGGCCCGCGATCGGGGCAAGGTATGGCCGGCGCAGGGCGCCGTAGCGAGCGGCGGTTCCCGCAAGGAAACCGACCAGAGCGGCTCCAGCAGCAAATGGCAAGACGGTGGGGGCAAACAGCGACCAGATCAGCGTGCTGAGCACACCGGTGGCGGCACCGGCACGGCGGCCGGCCAGGAAGCCCACCAGCACGGTGCCGATGGAATCCAGGTAGAGCGGGACCATGGCGGACCCCACGAATTGGCCCAGGATGATGTTCAGTGCCAGTGCGACCGGGATCAGCGTCAGAGCGGAGACCGGCAGGTCCGGCAGCACAGCGAGCAGCAGCAGGACGGCTGCAATCAGGTAGGCGGCGAAAGTTGCCAAGGCAACTCCCTGGCCCAGACCCTCGACGATTCCCGCGGGTTGGGTGATGACCAGGAACAGGTAGGTTCCAACGAGCAGCAGGGTTCCAGCTGCGCCGAGCACCCTGCGACGCAGGAGCTGGGTCGCTGATGCTTCGGGCAAAAGAAGGTTCGGTGACATGATGAGGCAATCCTGAGGATACGAGTTTGGCTGCGCGCAGGATTGCTCCCGCAACGCGCGAATGGCGGGTCTATGTCACCTCGACCCGGTAGACGATTCTAGCCCACCTGCCTGCGCTCAGGAATTCCCGTTGAGTTTCCTTGCCAGCGCACCAAGGCGCTGGACCAGCTCGGCGAACCCTGCTTCGGGGTCATTTGCCACGACCACCTGGGCATTCGCCGGCTTGCCCCACAGCCCGCGGAAATCGGCCACGGTGGTACCAAAGAGCAATGCCGATTCTGTCTCAACGTCCACCGTTGCGGGACGCGTTTCGTAATCCAAGGTTCCTGCTGCGACCCCGGCTGCAAAGTAGTCGTGCACGTGGGCAATGTACCCCTGGTCGTAGTGCCTGTGGAATTCGAAGTAGAAGCGCAGGGCATCGGAGAGATAACGCACCAGCGGATTCGATGACGTGCTCAATGTCCCTTCCGGGTCGCTGGCCTGGACGACTTCGGGTTCATCGCATCCAGCTTCAGTGGAGAGTCTCGTAAGGAATTCCGGCTGCATTTCGAAGCGTTCCGTGGTGTCCAGAGAACAGACAATCGGCAGCTTCGAGGAATCCAATCCTTGTTCAGCGGCAGCAGTGTAGGCAGCAAAAACTTCCTTTGCCGCATGCGGATCCACGTGGGTGTTCCACTCGGCCGTCGGCGTTGTATTCCCTTGGTAGTAGAAAGCACCACCCATGATCACAACTTTGCGAAGCAGCCACGGCAGCTTCGGTTCACGGCGCAGTGCTAAAGCATAGTTGGTCAGTGGCGCGGTTAGCAGAACAGTCAGCTCACCTGGATTGGCACGAGCAGCCTTAATCCAATAGTCAACAGCGTCTTGATCAGCTTCATAGTCTGGCCCGGGGTCTGGAAGGGTCGCGTAACCAACACCTTGAGGTCCATGCGTTTCCGGAGTCGTAACCAGCGGGATTTCCAGTGGATCGTGTGCGCCGATAAGAACTGGAACTTCTGGCTTTCCACAGAGCTTGAGCAAGGCGCGGTTATTCGCCACAACCTGCTCGGCGTCGACGTTGCCTGCGGTGCTGGTTACCGCTTCGATCTGCACGTGATCAAGAGAGCATAGATACGCGAGGGCCAAGGCATCGTCGATGCCGGTGTCGTTATCTGTCAAGATCTTGCTGGTCATCTAAGCTTTCCCGACGTTGCTGAAAAAATATGAAACACGATTCCTCTGCTAGATGGCAGTACAAGAATCCACGAACAATCTACTTTGGGGCCCACTGGCTACTTTCAGAACCGTAGAGCAATTACGAGTGCTACGACAGCTTACGCAACCTCAAAGCCACTACACGTCAGGAGTGACTCCCCTACGTCGCATGTACTCAACTGACACTTCAGGGAATGTCTGACAAATTCCTTCCAATAGCCCTAACACAGAATCTTCATCAAACTGCATCGTTTGGCTGACTTTTGGCTTGGACGCGCGCAGGTCTGAGCCAAAGGTAGAAACCTGAAGGAACTTTGACTCCCCTAAGGCGACTGTGCACCACTGTGCGTCAACCTCGGTCGGATGAACATTGCTGTCAGAAGCAACGTACCTAAAACTGCGAATTCTTGCCATGCTGAAAATACTACCCATACGGCCTACGAATCATGATCACGCGAAAAGTTCATTATTGTTTCACTGATTGTTTCATCAGCTACGTCGCCCTCTTGTCGAAAAGTCTCAATAAAAGATTTTTGCCCTGATCAATCCAAATTGTCGGCACCCTGAATACAATGGTAAAAACATCAAGTTTTCCGTGATTGAAAAGAGATTTTGATTTGAAAGACGACCAGCTCTTTGCCGTCCAGGCCGCGCTCGATGGACTTCTCTCCAGGGGAAAAACGTTCGACGAGGCCACCCAAGAGGTGGTTCTAATGCTCGAGCCGTTTGTCCCCGACGTGCGAGAAGCAGTCATCAAGATAATTGGAAGTCGACGCGATGAAATCACTCGACGCGAAAAACTACGCGAAGCTGATGGCAACACGTCTACAAGTCGAGATGTACTAGAGCTTGGGTGGTACACGGGCCCGAAAGAGAATGGTGTCTGGTCCAGCCTTCGAGACCGCATGCAACAGACCGGATTGGGCGATGCGATTGACGAAATTGACAAGTCAACCGACGCCATCGTCTCCTCACTGGCCGAGCCTAGGGTTTACGATGCAAAGCGGCTGGGACTTGTTGTCGGAAACGTACAGTCAGGCAAGACAGCGAACTTTTCAGCAGTGATCGCCAAAGGCATTGACGAAAAATATCGCTTCGTGATCGTTCTTTCAGGAATTCACAACAATCTACGCAAGCAAACTCAGGAACGTCTAGAACGAGACCTCGGCATGGACGGAGGGAGCCAGGGTTGGTACCGCCTAACCGACCCCGAAGGCGATTTTGGACGCACCCACATTCGCAATGCCGGCGTAGTAGTTTCCACACATGAAAAAATCATTGCTGTTGTAAAGAAAAACGGATCACGCCTACAGAATGTACTAGACTTCTTGCGGTCCGTCGACGAAAAAACTCGAAAAAATACGCCAATTCTCATCGTGGACGATGAATCGGATCAGGCTACTCCCGATTCTTCTGCCAAGCCCGAAAATGATCCGACCAAGATCAACAAGTTGATGCGTGAAATTTGGGCTGAAGTGCGCAATGGAACTTACGTGGGATACACCGCGACGCCATTCGCAAATATCCTAATGGACCCGAATAGCAACACGCGTGGCAACGGGCTTCAGCAACTGTACCCTAAAGACTTTGTCCACGTTATGAGGACGCCTAAAGCCTATTTTGGTGCTGAGCGTATCTTCGGGCTAGAAAGCTCACCCGACGCTAATATTCCCGATGTTATCCGCGCAATTCCCAAGGATGAGCTCGAATTCTTGACTCCCGCTAAGGGCGGAAGTCCTAGCGTTACCGAGTCTTTGGAAGACGCGATTCGCTGGTTTGTTGTTTCTGCCGCCATCCGCCGTACGCGCGGGCAGGTCAAGAAGCATTCGACAATGCTCATACACACTACCCATCGCGTCAATCCACATTTCGCAATGCGTGACGAGGTGAAAGCCTTTCTTGCCCCACTGCAACGGGCTGCACGCGAGGAAGAGGTAGATTCTTTTCTCGATACTTTCCACAACGAACGTGACCGCGCTGCTGAGCTTTACACTGGCGAGATGGACGCCCCCAGTTGGCAGTTGGTGAAGGCAGAAATCCCAAATGTTCTGCGTGCCATCAAAGTCTCCGTCGACAACGGTTCAGCTTCCGATGCAGAACGGCTGAACTACCCTGACGACAATCCTCAGACAGTCATTGTCATTGGCGGTGGAACGCTGTCCCGTGGTCTAACTCTCGAAGGATTATTCGTTTCGTATTTCACACGGACTTCCAGTACTTACGACACATTGCTTCAGATGGGACGATGGTTCGGTTACCGTCTTGGTTACGAAGACCTTCAAAGAGTTTGGCTGAGTCCTGGCCTCGAGGACGACTACCGGTTCCTGGCTACCGTGGAAGAAGACGTTCGGCAGGAAATTCGCCGAATGGCCGGTTCCAATGAAACTCCGGAGCAAATCGGTGTTCGAGTTCTGTTGCACCCCGGAAGGCTTCAAGTTACCAGTGCCGCAAAAATGAAGCATGCCACCGTGGCCGAGGTTGATTTCGAGGGAACACGCCTCCAGACAACGCTTTTTGATGTCACTAATGTAAACGTCCACAACGAAAACGTGAACGTTGCTCTTCAGCTACGGCAAGCTCTGGCGCCGTACAGAAAGACTACTGGATCCATACTTTACGCTGATGTTCCAGTCAATGAGCTCGAAGTTTTCTTCAATGACTTTGTTGTCCACTCACGATTCGAAGAGAATTTCAAGAATGCTTATTCGTGGGCTACCGAGAACATGCCTCAGAAGACATGGAACGTGGTCATTCCTGATGGCAATGAGTTGAAGCCCTTTGACTTGATCCAGCGCACACCAATCGGCGAGAAAAACGCCGCGGACTTGTCGCACATTAATATTCGGTCTCTCATGTCTGGTGGAGACATTCTTCGCGACTTCGAGGAATACTTCGGTAAGAAACATGATTTGGGTTCAAGTCCGAAGCATAACGAGCAGTTAGATTTGCGACGCGATCGCGACGGTCTCGACGGCCGCGGGCTACTCATCTTGTACCCAATTTCTAGGACTTCAAAAGTCCAGGGCGAGAGAAAACACCGTCGCGACATGGATGACGTTCTACAAGAAATCGCGCCTGAACTACTAGAAGATCCAGATTTGCCGATTATGGGTGTCGCATATATAGCCCCCCTGGACAGCCGAAAGGAACTCGAAGTTCGGAGGGGAACTCGGATCAGGGTGGTCCCTGAGTTCAGCGAATCTCACGACGAAATTGATGACATCCTAGACAACGAAGGAAGCTACGCAGGATGACAGCCCCAAGATCTCGCGAATATTTCTTAGAGCTGAGTAGAGCACACTCCCGGCTCGATAAGAATGAAGCGGATGTCAAGATTATTCTGGGGCGAGAAGCTCCCCATCGTGCATGGGTCGGGTTTGATCGCATCGGAAACTCAGTGGCCTTCTTCGAGGCGCCTGGCGAAACAGTTCGTTCTTTTTCCGTCAGTCAAGTTATCGATGTAACCGCTACTGAGGTTGCTGTTGACAGCACCGGGGAAAACGTAAGCTGCATAAAAGTTGTTTGCCATGAGTCTCGACTGAACGAAGTCTTTTATGTGTTCGTGGACGAACTGCTGGAACGACTACTAGGAGAAGCTAACCCCTCCGCAGTATTACAAGAATCGGCGTCTGATTGGCGGCGTTTACTTCAACTCGCTTCGACCAAGTTCAGCATCACCGCAGCGAGTGGCCTCTACGGTGAGCTCTGCTTCCTGGAACAGTCAGTGGCCACTCTGGGACCAGGTGCACTAGAAAATTGGCAACGCACAAAATTTGATGTCCATGATTTTGTCTCTTCACGTTCACGCGTAGAAGTGAAGACGTCAAAATTTCAGACCGAATCCACAGTTGCTATTCACGGCCTAAAGCAACTGGCTGCGCCACTAAGCGCCACGTTGACGTTGGCAGTTGCAGAAATCGACAGCAACAGTGGCGAGCGTTTAGACGATGTTATTGAACGTCTCTTCTCTTTAGGAGTTGACCGTGACCTATTGGTCGACAAATTGGAAAACGTTGGCTACGTAATTGGCATGCCAGATGCGCAGGATTACCGTTTCGACATCGTTTCATGGCGATTCTGGGAAATCACGCCCGACAGTCCCGTGTTGAGCATGACTAAGCTTTCGCAGGCCATTGCTGATGCAGTTTCGAATGTCAGTTACAAACTTCACCTCGCTGCACTTGGAGAATCTGACTCCAAATTTGACCATAATCGCCTCGCTACTGAAAACGGTGAATAGTTATGCCTCTCACTTCGCTGAAACGATTCTCGAAACCGCGGGGGGCGGGCGACCAGACAAGTGGCGGGCGCGGGAAACTCCTACGCCCAACGTCGGATCTCTCCCGCGTTGGGATTGTGGTAAGAGAAACTCTGCAGAATTCTTGGGATGCGCGAGATGAAGATTGGGATCCGGCCTATGGCGTACGCGTCTACAAAGTAAATGAAGGCGCGCGTAAGGTCTTGCGCGAACAAATCTTTACGGATTTACCTTCTTCATTAGGCGACCTAGGAACCAGTCTCAATAACCCCAATCTTCACGCAATCGAGATCTACGATCGTGGTACCACGGGTCTGAACGGTCCTTACCGCGCTACAGAGGTCGCTGAAGAGGGTAAGCCCAATAACTTCAATTCTTTTGTCTTTGATATCGGAACAACCAAAGCGTCGGAGTCTTCAGGTGGAACCTTCGGTTTCGGTAAGACTGCAACGTTCGAAGTCTCCCGTGTGCATAGCGTAGTTTATTGGACCCGTTGCCTAACCGACTCAGGCCAGTTTGAGCACCGTTTGATCGCAGCGTCGTTGCACGAACCCTACGCAGAAAACAAGCAACGGTTTACGGGGGCGCATTGGTGGGGCAATCTCGTACCATCGACTTCGAACCCGGCTCTGGACGATATTGTTCCCATTGTTGGGGATGAGGCCCAGCGGCTCGGTGAGTTGCTATTCCATGTACCCTTCGGAGACGAAGGCGAATTCCACGAAACAGGAACTTCGATCCTGATCCTAGAACCAGTTATCTCGGTTGAAGACGTTGACTACACTGGCGCAGAAGTCGAACAGGCACCACTCGTCCAGGTAGCTGTCGAAACTGACGATCACGTTTCTGAATTGCTAATACAGATCTCTGAAGCTTTGTCTCTTAACTCGTGGCCCAAAACCATTCCTCTAGACAATGAAAACGCACCGATGCTGATTGAGCTGTACCGGAATGAGGACGAGCTCGGGGTGGCAGATCGGATTCGCCAGGAGAGTGAAATATATGCAAATGCGCTTATTCATGTCAGGACGAAACAGGGACAACAATCCTTTGAAGATGAACGCGATGTTCCTTCCGGAATCCTAGACCAACGAACCATAGAAATCACCCTGCGACCGCCCAAGAAGCCGGGTATTTCACATTCAGATTATTTTGGTACTCGCCGAGATCGGATCGTGGGTCATCTCCATTTGTCTCTTCGGCTCAAGACGCCGGAAAGTGCGCCGCAATCTCATCACCAGAACGCGCTGTGCCTTATGCGTTCCGAAGCGGAACTCGTTGTGTACTACGACGAATTCGCTGAATTTACGGATGAAAATATTGAATGGCACGGAGTTTTCAAACCGACGCCAGAGTGCGACAAGCACTTCAGCGCTTCAGAGCCGCCAACCCACGACAGTTGGACTCCCCGTTCAGGAACTGACAATGAGATTTCGGCGTACGTGGTTAGCCGCGCTCTGAATAATATTCGGCAGAAAACTCGTGAATTTCTATCTGCCCATCAGACTCCGCAGAAAGAATCCACCCGGTCGGTTCGAGAGGTCGCGAATGGTCTGCGTGAATTCGTTCCATTCGGAAAACTTGATGACCCGGAGGGAGGCACTTCAGCGAGTACTGGTCGCGGTGCACGCTCCAAAAAGTCTCGTCCGGATGTAGGAGTCGAAGTGCTAGGAAGCGAAGCCACAAACGATCGACTAGGGCAACAACTACAAGTCCAAGCCAGTTCGAAATCCGGTAACAGCGTGCTTGTCAAAGCAGACATTTTTGCGTTGACAGCCGAGGGCCGGATGAAGCTCACTGATGAAGAAGCAGAAGTCGTTTGGCTCAAAGATGGAATTCAAGTTGCACAAGGCAACAGATATACCGTGCCGAATCATGGCGTAGTCGACATCGCGTTTCGAACGCACGTTGTGGCTGCTCTCGAGGTTGATCTGCAAACGGAGGAAATTAATTGAGTAAGTTCACTTTCTACCCTTACCCCCGGCTGCAGTCGGTCCAATGGTCAGAACTGTCAGCTAACTTTGATGGTGAACTATACGCATTTGAAAAACTCCCTGACGTCTGGGACTCAAATTCCGAAGTTACTTTTCGAGTTTCCGCAAGTGTCGACAATGAGCTCTTCGAGACCGTCAACGTCGACTCCAGCTCTTCTCTCCTCGTCATCGAGGTCACCTGTCGAGATACTGCATATTCGCTAACAATGGAAGCTTCATTCACGCGCAAAGTCGATATTCTAGATGCCGTTGCTGAAATTACTGTTTCCGGCAGTTCAGTATCCGAAAGCATTGAACTATCAGCTTTCATAATCGGCCCCGTTGACGAGCAACCCTGGTTGCGACGAGCTGTGCTGGCAGAAGGTCCAAGCTCACGTGTGGCGTTAAACTCTGATCTTGTCGGGTTCCCTACGAGTGCGTTTTCATTCGTTGAGGAACATCTTCCACCGGCCCCTTGGAGACTTGCCGTGACCGCTGAAGACATTGAGGCCCCATTTGCACATTCAGTGCGCCTAGAACTGAATGAAGATTTCCAAGTAGTGCGCGACCTCATCGCTGGCAAAGCCAACCCTTCAGTACATGCTGATCTGGTATCTTCGATCACCCGCGTTCTTATAGGCACTATCGCTGGTATTAAGAATTCGACGAGCGACTCACGTATGGCGGCTGAGGTTGCGAAGGAAGCCCCAAATTCTATCGTCGCGGCCGCGGCACGGGCCTCCGAGCAATATCTGAGCAGCACGATTGATTCAGCGATAAGCATGTATTTCCGACAACCTGAGCTTTTCGATTACAAGTTATTGACCGGTTCAGATCTATACAGGATGAAATCATGAATGCTCTACGATCTTTTCCGCGGCTCGAATTCAAAGATGCAAATAAGCTACGCCATGCGCTGCTTAGCCGTACGCAGCTTCCAACCTTCGATCGGGCTCTTTTCGAAGAATATCTGTTCAGCCCAAATGCTTTTCCGGCAACAGGTCCCGTTCGAATTCAGGACGATGAACTACTGAAATTCAGAGATTACTGCGTAGCAGCAACCGAAGAAGCATCAACTTCTGGGGGCGACTTCAAAGCAGAATTTGATTTGGCGGTAGGGAGGCAACTATCGAATTGGGCTCCAATTGCAGGTAGCGACTTTGGTGTCGTGGCCGTGTGGGATTTCATCACCCTCGTGTTGCTTCCAGACTTGGCGATTCAGAGATTTGATTTGCCAGACGACGACCAAAGCGACAACCGAAGTGCCCGTAGCCGTTTGTCCGGAGGAAATCGACGTCACGTCTTGCAACGGCTGTGGAGGCGACGAGCGGTATTTGGCTCGCAGATCGTCGAAGGTCGAATACTCACGGAAGACGACTACGGTTCGTTACTGGAGCGCAAACTGACCCTTGAGCATCGCCAGCTGGCTCGAAAAGTAGCAATGAAAGTAGCGAACAGTGGAATCCAGGGCTCTGCACGTCGCGACTACACTCGAGCGGTTACGAGAGCGCTTGTGCAGATGTCTGGCGTTGTTCAATTTAGCGATTCGGATCTGCAACATCTTGATTATGCAGTCGAGCATGCTGATTCAATTGCGAGACAAGACAATTCCCGATCAATGGCTGTCGACGTCAACCTACCGGCTGTAGACACAAAGGCGATGCCTAAGGCCAGGTCACGTTGACCAAAGGCGCCGGAACCCAGCTCTTTGGTTCCGGCGCCTCAAAATTTACACGGTGTGTAGTTATTCCTCATCCACCGCAGGTGGCGTCCACAGTTCTCTAAACAGGTCTTGCCTTGGCGGCCAGAGATACTCCAGATCCTCGTCGGTTGCCTTGATGAACTCCATGCCAACGCGTCGGTTTCCTAGTCGCGTTAGCTTAATGCTATCGATTTCAAGCTGGTCAAGCTTGTTGCGATCTAAACGTTCATATTCCCCAAGCTGGAACACTTGCGACAAGATCCATCCACCTAAAATGACCTGGCGATGTTTAGACATCAGTTGCTTGTTGCCATCGCCCGTAAGAATTGCTTCCATCTCTTGACCGGATTGTCTCAGTTCCAGATCAAAAGTTCGGTCATTCTTATCTTCAAATGCCGTTTTCCACTTTGTCCCGATCTTTTGAAGTTTTGAAATGGGCACTCCGTCGTCGTTCACGCCGAAAAAGTCGGGAAATTCCTCATAGAACTTGCGCGGATCAGGAATCTTAATTTCAACTTCATTGACGGGACGTTTGGTATCCGTTCCCTTATTCTTGGGAGCGCCGAGCCTGACGTTCAGCCCTGACTTTGAGTCCACTTCGCCGGCAGGTGTGTCACCGTACTCGGTGAGTCTAAAAATAGGGAAAATAACAGTTACTTCAGGCTTGACCTCACTCGGAGTGCTCTCCCCAGCAGTCGTTCTTGACGAACGAGGTTTGCCCTTCATTCTGGCCTTCGGCGCAACTGTTGCAGGAACTACTGGGATGATTCCAGTGTCCGAGCCGGTCGTTTCACTGACTTCTGGAACATCAGCTTGCTCCACCATCGACTGAGGATCAGCCTCATTATCTGGTTGTTTCTGGGAGCTCAGTTTTTCTTCAGGTTCCAAGGGCAACAGTTCTGCCACGTCATCCTGTATCAACCTGATTAAGGATGCATGAGGTTCTGGAAGCTGTTTTACCGCAAACTCGTCAACGATATCGCCGCCGAAGTCGAAGCCCTTCGTGTGTACAAAACGCATATACAACGTTGAATCCGCGGGCGTGTACTTGTAATCGTTCTTGCCATCACTAAACTGAAGCGAAGAAACACGCTTTGATTCATTCGGCGTCGAAAAGCTGAGATTACTTTCATCCATGAATGAATAATCAGACTCACCCACGTACACCCGTCCGTCCTTAAGTGGTGACAAGTAGTGGTAGAAGATGTTAGCAAATGCTTCTTCTGGTCTGATTCCAGCTCCAGCAAGCAAGTTCTGGGTGGACCTTAGCTTCTGATTTCTCAACTCGGCAATTCTGGCAATGAGCTTCTGGTACTCGCCGCCTTTGATCCATGCTGTCCATCCTTCGGTCGTTGCAACACTCTTGAACTGCATGATTTTTTGCATCGAGCTCGAGGAGTTCAGGAACGTCTTGATTCCTACTAAGTCACGTTTCCCTGAAACTGGGCTCGGGACCATTACGTCGTATGGGTCATTGCCTTTGTCTACGACCGAACCATTGAAGAATCTAGCGAAGGCCGTTTCCTGATACTTCGACGAGATATACGCCGTATGATCAGCCGTTCCGTCGGCCTTCTGACGGAATAACGGAGACAAAGACCCTAACGCCTTGATTGCCGCTACGTATTGCTCGCGATTGTCCGAGTTGTACTGTTGCCAAATCGTGGTCACTGGACTTCTCATTTCGATGGCTAATAGCTTTGTTTATACAAGTCATCGTAGATAAACACTTCCCCAAATACCAACGATTACCAAAACATGCCACCGCATGTTTACGAGGGCAACAGGCAGGTCTCACTACTGACCTTCACCTCGCCGAATTACTACGGTGAGTTTCATGACAGGAGCAGCTTTTCTCGTATTTGTGTTCTAGAATATAGGTGATGAAAAACAACAGTGAACTCCGTGTAGCAGGCTTCTTCGCAGGCGTCGGCGGTATTGAACGTGGCTTCGATCTCGCCGGGTTTGATTCCGTTTGGTCTAACGAACTAGATCCACAAGCATCGAAAACTTATTCGACTAATCACGCAAGTGAACTTGTGGTGGGCGACATTGGTAGCGTTGATTCCGCGGATGTTCCCCCTGTTGAAGTTATAGTCGGTGGCTTTCCCTGCCAGGCTTTTTCCGTTGCGGGACACAGAAAAGGGTTCCAAGATGAACGTGGCGAAGTCTTCTTCGAACTTGCGCGCATCATTCGCGAGAAGAAACCCGAAGCGATCTTCATCGAAAATGTAAAAAACTTGCAGGGGCATGACGGAGGCAACACCTTCAAGGTCATCATGGCCAACCTCGAAGATGCCGGTTACCACCTGACCAGCAAGGTCTTGAACGCCGCCGAGTACGGAAATGTCCCCCAGAGCAGGGAGCGAATATACATCGTGGGATTCCGCAATGAGCAGGTTACCCAGCGGTTCGTATGGCCAGATAAGATTCCTCTGACCAAGAAGATTTCCGACATCGTGGACCTCGACAAGAAAGTAGACGACAAGTTCTACTATACTGCCGAGAGTTTTCCTCGTTATGCCGAAATTGTTGATGAGATAACCGACCCGTCCACTGTCTACCAGTGGCGCCGGCAGTACGTCAGAAAAAACAAGTCCAACGTATTCCCAACGCTGACCGCCAACATGGGGACCGGTGGCCATAACGTTCCGTTGGTTCTAACTAAGCATGGCATCCGTAAGCTAACCCCTGAAGAATGCTTCGCAGTCCAGGGATTTGAGGATATTCGTCTCCCTGAAGGTATGGCACGCTCGCACCTATATAAACAGGCCGGGAATTCCGTTGTCGTCCCCGTGATCGAGCGCATCGCTCGTCAAATGAAGATCGCACTGACGAACGGCTGACGCAGCATCACAGTTGACGAACGTCGCCCCAGTTACTCGGATAAACGTATTCCTACGATACTCCGAGCAGCTGGGGCGAATTCGTTGTATAGGTACCTTCCTTGTGCGCTTAGCTCTCGACGCGTTGAACCTTTCCAACCAGGAACACGTATGAGAGGATTCCGACGGCTGCAATCACTGTCATGTAAATGAACGCCGGGCCGAAATCGGTGGCCGAGACCAGCAGGCCGATCACGATCGGTGTGGCAATCGAGGAGAGGTTGCCGATGAAGTTGAACATCCCGCCGGTCAAACCGATCAGGCGCGACGGCGCCAGCGCGGACACCAGCGACCAGGTTATCGATGCCAGCCCATTGCCGAAGAACGCAATGGACATGAAGGTGATGACCAGGGCAGTGCTATCGGTGAAAATCGCACCAATCATGCTCATCGAGAGCAGCAGCCCGGTGATGATCGGCAGCTTGCGGGAAGTGCCTAGGCTTATTCCACGCTTGAGCATGAAATCAGAGAGAACACCACTGATCAGTACGCCAGCCAAGGCCGCAATGAATGGCAACGAGGTCAGGAATCCGGTCTTGATGTAGTCCATGTGACGGTAGGTCACCAAGTAGGTGGGGAACCAAGTCAGGAAGAACCACAACGTGGAGGTCAGGCAGAACTGGCCAATGTAGATGCCCCAGAGCTTGCGGCGTCCCAGCACCAGAGCAAAGTCAGCCTTGCTCAACTTCGGTGCGGCCGTCTTGGTCTTGGCGCTGCCTAGATCAACTAGTCCGCCACCTTCACGGATGTACTCAATTTCAGCGGCGTTGGCCTTTTTGGAATCCACAGGGTTTCGGTACATGAAGAACCAGATCAAACCCCAGATGACGCCAACGCCACCAGTCACCACGAAGACCCAGTGCCAGGTCAATGCGTGCTGCAGCCAGATCAAAGCTGGAGTCAGCAGCGCGAGACCTATGAACTGGCCCGAGGTGTAGAAGCCAATAGCGGTGGCGCGCTCTCGTTCAGGGAACCAGGCAGTGACCACCTTGTTGTTGATTGGGTACGCAGGGGCTTCGAAGCCACCGACGGCCATTCGCAACACGATCAAAGCAATGAAGCTTCCGGCCATACCCATGAAGATCGTGGCCACCGACCACAGCACCAGGCAAATTGGGTACAGCAGACGAGGCTGAACTCGGTCTACCAACCATCCGCCGGGTAGCTGCATGGCCGCGTAGGTCCAGCCAAAGGCAGAGAGCAACAGGCCTTGCTGTGCCGTGTCCAGGCCGAATTCTTCGGAAATCAAGGGCGCTGCAACCGAAAGGTTTGAACGATCCATGTAGTTGATAACTACGGTCAGGAACAACATGAACGCTACGGCGTAGCGCATCTTTGTGGCTTTGTCAGTGCTCTTGAGTGTTGCAGCTGACGACACTGTCGACTGAGACATACGATTTACCATTCTGCGAAGGATCCGTCCTTGTGACGCCAAATTGGGTTGCGCCAGCGGTGGCCTTCGGCTGCGCGTTCAATGACGTACTCTTCATTTACATCAATGCCCAGACCAGGACCGTCAGGGATGGCGACCATGCCCTCCTCGT
Organism: Glutamicibacter sp. AOP38-B1-38; assembly: GCF_052377485.1. Taxonomy (NCBI): domain Bacteria; kingdom Bacillati; phylum Actinomycetota; class Actinomycetes; order Micrococcales; family Micrococcaceae; genus Glutamicibacter; species Glutamicibacter sp. AOP38-B1-38. The sequence continues at coordinate 17,822 of NZ_JBQSWU010000033.1, forward strand.
AGGCGAAGACCGAAGGATCATTGACGTAATCAAGGAGATCGTTGGATTTGTTGTAATGAATTCCCAGGGACTGCTCCTGGATAAAGGCGTTGTACGCACCGGCATCGATCTGCAGGTTTGCTGCCAGGGCGATCGGGCCAAGTGGGCAGTGCAAGGCGACTGCAACGTCATAGGCTTCAGCCATCGCCGCAATCTTGCGGGCTTCGGTGATGCCGCCACAGTGCGAGGGATCCGGCTGAATGATGTCCACCGCTCCGCTGGCCAAGACATCCTTGAAGTCCCAACGGGAGAACAGCCGCTCGCCCAAGGCAATCGGAGTACTGGAATTGCGCAATGGCTCCAGCATGGAGTTCACGTTTTCACTGAGTACCGGTTCTTCAATGAACATCAGCTTGAAGGGCTCTAGTTCCTTGAGCAGGACTTTGGCCATTGGCTTGTGCACTCGACCATGGAAGTCAACGCCGATGCCTACGTTCTCGCCTACTGCGTCTCTGACAGCCTGAACGTTCTCCAAGCACCCCTGAACCTTGTCCCAGGTATCGATGTACTGGAGTTCTTCGGTGCCGTTCATTTTCACTGCAGTGAAGCCACGTTCAACAGCGGCCTTCGCGGCGGCTGCGGTATCCGACGGGCGGTCGCCGCCAATCCATGAGTACACGCGGATCTTGTCGCGCACCTTGCCACCGAGTAGCTCATAGGCAGGAACCCCAAGGGCTTTGCCCTTGATGTCCCACAGCGCCTGGTCGATGCCGGCCAGGGCGCTCATCATGATGCCGCCACCGCGGTAGAAGCCGCCGCGGTACATTACCGTCCACAGGTCCTCGATGTTTCGCGGATCCTGGCCGATGAGGTAATCCGAAAGTTCCTCAACTGCTGCGGCAACAGTGGATGCTCGGCCTTCGAGTACTGGCTCGCCCCAACCGACAATTCCCTCGTCGGTTTCGATCTTCAGGAACAACCAGCGAGGTGGCACCATGTACGTGGTCAGTTTTGTAATTTTCATGCAGACTTCCTCATCTCATGGATCGTTTGGTAGGCAGAGACAAGATTGCCTGCCCTCGTTTTCAGGTCTTCAAGGCTTCGTCCGGACTTGTAAAGGGAGGAGCCAATGCCAAAACCTGTGGCTCCGGCTTCCAGCCATTGCGCCATGTTCTCCTCGTTGATGCCCCCGACAGGGATCAGGCCAATGCCGGAGGGAATCACGGCGGTCCACGCCTTGAATCCCGCCAGGCCTACTTGCTCGGCAGGGAAAATCTTGACGTTCTTCGCTCCGGCTTCAATGGCATCAAAGGCGTTGCTCGGAGTAGCAGCACCTGGGAACGAATCCATGCCCAGCGCCACCGTTTCTTGGATAACCCGCACGTTGGTGTTTGGGGAAACAATGATTTGCGAGCCCGCCTCGTGGCACGAGCGAACTTGGTCTACGGTGAGCACAGTACCTGCACCAACTACTGCGTCTTCAGGTAGCGCACCGCGTAGAATTTCGATGCTCTTCAAGGGCTCCGGGGAATTCAGCGGTACCTCCAAAGACCGAAAACCGCTGGCATAGAGCGCTTCACCAACGCCTTGAGCTTCTGAAGGACAAAGGCCTCGCAAAATGGCTACGAGTCCGGCAGCCTTCAAAGTTGTCGTCAGTTCATTCACGGCAAAACCTTTCTTGATAAATCGTGTGGCAAGTTGGTGGCTCAGACCGAGGCGGTCTGCAGGCGGCCTTGTGCGCTTGCAACGGCCCAGATTCCCCGAGGGGCTGTGCCTTGCAGTTCGCGCACCTGATCAATTCCGAAAATATTCAGCGCCCTGGTGTACCTGGAGCTGAGTTCTTTATTGCCGCAGATGGTCAGCGACAGGGCGTCGTTGGTGGCTTGCTTGCCAAGAACGGAACGGATTTCAGCACCGATCATCAGGCCAGAGAGATAGTTACTGACTTCGTTTTTTTCCAAACGCTCGGTCAGAACCAAAGTTCTCGCGGAGAAGGCCGTGAGCATCAGATCCGCAGCGCCCTCGCCCGATTGCGATACCTTCACGCCTCGCTCAAAGGCCGACCAATTCGCCGATGGTGCTGGCTCGATGAGCTTGGAGAGGATGGACTGGGTGCTGAGCAGTGCAAACGTCTCACCTGTCATGGAAGTGCAGAATTCGGTAATCGTGCGTCCGGAGACCTTGACCCATTTGGAGTGCGTCCCCGGGAGCAGGAACAGCTGCTCTTCGGAGTCATCTGCGTTCAGGGCGGCAAGATCAATGGCACCGAGGATTTGAGTTTCTTCGCCCCGCATGACGTCTGGAAGTTCTTTGAGGTCCAAGACGCCGGGGATGATCTGCATCGTTCGGCCCGGAGCGATCTCCACTGATGCCAACTCGAATTCTGGATCAGCCAAATTGGCTGGAACTGGTCGGTAGGCCGCTTCGGTCCAGCCCTGCTGACTGCCCACCATTCCGCAGGCGATCACGGGGACATTCTCGAAGTTATCCAGCCAATCGCCGCACAGTTCGGTCAGCGTCGCCTTGAAGGCCTCATCGAGGGACTGGGTCTCGGCTTGCGCCTTCGAGGCCACTTGCATGATGCCAAGAGCTGCACTGCGTTCCGCCACGATGTGGCCATCGGCGCCCATGAGGTAGGCGCGCGCGGACGTAGTTCCCCAGTCCAAGGCGATCAACTGGGCTTCGGCGATGTTTGTCATAACTCCTGTTTTCATTTCATGGACTGCACAAGATCGTTCAGCTGTGCTCCCCTTCACATCTGAATAGTGTCGGAGGTATCCCAATAGTTCAAAAGACGTTGTATATAGTGGGATGAAATACTTTGATCTTTTCATACCAAGGAACACGTCATGACCATGAATCCCGAACCCACCACAGACGATTCAATTGACGCTCCTCCTCCGGGCACGCTCACACTTGCTCGCGGACTGGAGATTCTGCGCGCTGTTGGCCGCGGTGCTACGAATCTGAATGAAGTGGCAGCCGCAGCCAATATCGGAAAGAGCGCTGCGCAACGCATGGTGAAGCTCCTGGTGCAGCGCGGATTCCTGCGCAGCACCCATGGCACCGATTTCAGCCTGGGTCCGGCACTGATCGAGCTGGGTTTCCATGCCCTCTATCAAAGCCCGGTCCCTGTTATTGCGAAACCCATTTTGGAAGAGCTTGCCCGCAAGTACCAGGACACGGTGCATCTAGCGGTGGAAGACGAAGCGCAGGTGCTTTATGTCGACAAAGTCCCTGGAACTCGCGGCGCACAAATGCGCTCACGAGTCGGACAGCGCATGCCTCTAAGCCGCACCGGCATCGGCAAAGCGCTCCTGCTTGATACTCCCCTGCGCTGGGAATCCACCTTTGATTCCGAGTCGCCTGTAGAACAGGCCTCTCATCAAACCAGGGAGGTGTTCCTGTCCAGGATGAAAGCCTACGCAAAAGAAGGCATCGCCTTGGATCTGGAAGACAATGAGCCTGGCATCCGATGCGTCGCCGCACCGATCCGCGACGGCAGTGGCCAGATCATCGCCGCCATCAGCATGTCTGCCACTAATCCCTACATGCCTGACGAGCGGATGAAAGCGCTCAAGTCCGTGATGGGATCTACCGCCACGCAAATTTCGCGCAAGTTGGGCTACTCGGGCAAGACCTTCTAGGACGCTTCGCATTTAGAGCGCGAAACGGCAGTCCATACCTAGATGTGGACCGGATGTCCCTCCGCCTATTCGACATCGACAAGCACCGATTCCGCGAAGTCCGCCACGCTTGGGACAGGACTAGGAAAGTCGTGCGGATTGAGCCCTGGTCGATCGTGGTTACTGATCTGGATAACGGAAAGAACTTGGATACCGTGGACGGTCGCCGTGGCACCGCAGTGAAACGATGGTAGAAATCCCGGCCACGGTATTGGTATCAAAGTGTGCAGTACGTCGCAATCTACAAGTCATCGGAATTCTGCAAGGCGGTGCGAGATAATCTGCCGAAGGCTAAGGTCAGCGTGGATCATTTCCACGTGATTCAGCGGGCGACTCTGATGATCATGCAGGTCCGCCGGCGCAGCTCCCACGAAGTGCACGAGCGTCGCGGCCGGGCGGCTGATCCGGCCTTACAAGTACCGGCAGCTGCTGAGCTGCAACTAGGAGAACCTGTCGATCGAGCAGGTTGAACGATTGAAGGTGATCATGGAACTGACGCGGAATTCGGGGTGATTCATGCGAACAAGGAGCGCGTGCGGCAACTGTTGAAAGCCGCGGATACCCATGAATTCCAATCCAGATGGGCGGTGCAGGAGAAATCCCTGATAACAACAAAATGGTTGAGGTGAAGTCGATGTACCGCACATTCGCTGCGTGGAGGAGTGAGTTTTTGGTGTTCAGCCGAACGAGGCTGACGAACGCCAGGAATGAGGAAGCGAATCTGACAGCGAAGAACCTGAAACGGATTGGTCGGGGTTATAGGAATCATGGGCATTATCGGCTTCGGATATTGTTATACACGGCAGGGTTGCTGCCCTGCCGAGCACTCTGCACCACGCTTAACTTTTAAGAGCCCGTGAAGACCTTTCTTGTGGCGCCCGGCCGACAAGCACCCCGGCCAGGAACGCCACCGCGCTCATGTACCAGTTATTCGTCGCCGCCAGGTTGATCCCGGGGGTTAGCGCCACCATCGCCGCATCTCAGAGCCTGCACCCAGCAATCCGGACCGCCACCTACAAGAAGTTCAGATCGAAGAATGCCAGCGCCCAGTCGAATTCAGTTCCCGTGGTGGCGGACGCGTTCTCGGCGAACCTGCAAGCGTCGAAGAGCGCGGTCCAGTCCGAACAGCAAGGTTCAGGTGTAGGCGTTCTTGAAAGCGACGGCCACCAGTGCGACCACCACGTTGAGGAGCACCAGCACTCTCTCGATGGTGAGGAAGCCCGGGTCGATCCGCCCTGAATTGCTGTGTATTCGGATCAGATCGCCGATGAGCTCGATGAACTTGCGCAAGCATGCGTCGTTGCGGCTGGGCGCGGTGTTTTACCTCGTCTTCGACGAGCTGCTCAGAGCAAAGTCCCTCACTCGGTGGCGCCGGGGAACTGCGCGGCCAGCCGTTCCAGGGTGCGTTCCATATTGGGTCCGGTGCTCCGGGTGAAGCCCATCAGCCGCAGCAGCCATTGGTGCCGCACCCGGCTCGCATCCCAGGTTTCGCTGACCATTGTCCCTGGCCCGACAGCTTCCAGCTTGTAGCGCCACCGATGCCCGCTGAAGTGCCGCCAGGCGATCTGCCGGTCTTGCTCGAATTCCACCACGGTATTGCTGATCCGGTACGGGACCCCCAGGCGCATCTGCATGCCGAACTCGCTGCCCAGGGTGAGCTTGCTTCCCTTCGCGTTCGAGGCCCGCACCGTTCCGGAGCCGTCGATGACCGGGTGCATGGCGGGATCGGTGAGCAGTTCGAAGATCTCTCGGGGCGCGGCAGCCACGAGGCGGCGGCGGGTTTGCAGATACGGGGATTCACTCATCAGCCCATCCTATGCAGCATCTGATCCCGTGCCCGGCAGCCGGGCCTATCCCCAACGATGTTGTTGTGCCATTCTTGGTTGACCTGCACCCCCAGGAAGGGAAATCGATGAGCCAGCAAGACGATCAGGACCTTGTACTCGGCCCGATGCTCCGCCACGTGGATGCCACCTCCGCCAGTATCTTGGTGGAGACCGCGCGGCCTGGCACCGTCGAGGTCCGTTGCGGTGAATACACCTGGCGTGCGCCGACTTTTGGTGCCCACGGCCACCACTATGCGTTAGTCGAGGTGACGGGGCTGGAGGTTGGAAGCGTCAATCCCTACAGCGTGCATCTCCAGGGGAGCGCTATCTGGCCGCGCGAGGATGGCTTCCCCGAATCGATCATCGCCACCATCGACCCCGCCAAGAATCCACGGCTGGCCTTCGGGTCCTGCCGCACCAGCATTCCGCACGACGCGGCGGGCAACCGCAAGCACGGAGTGGATGCGATGCGCGCCTATGCCCTGTCCATGGCGGGCCCGGGGCACGGACCGTGGCCGGATTTGCTGCTCTTCCTCGGGGATCAGGTTTATGCGGACTCCACCAGTGACCAGATGCGCGAGTTCATCCGCAGCCGGCGCGATATCAGGGACGAACCCGGGGCGGAGCTGAAGGACTTCGAGGAATACGCCCACCTCTACCGGTTGGCTTGGTCGGACCCGGCCAACCGTTGGCTTCTTTCCACCCTGCCCAGCGCCATGATCTTCGACGACCACGACATCCGCGACGATTGGAACTCCTCGCTGCGTTGGAAGCAGGACATGGAGCAGAGAAGCTGGTGGCACCAACGCATTGTTGCGGGCCTGGGCTCGTATTGGATCTATCAGCACCTGGGCAACCTCTCCCCCGAGGGGCGGGCTGCAGATCCACTGTGGCAACGCATCGCGGCCCACACCGGCCCCGAAGAACTGGATATCACTGCCGACTTGGACCGGTTCGCCGAGCGCGTCGATGCTGCACCGGAAGAATACAGTTTCAGCTACTGCCGCGACTGGGATACGGTGCGGCTGATCGTGGTGGACTCCCGTGCTTCCCGCAGCCTTGACCCCGAAGCGCGTGCGCTGCTCGATCCACCGGAAAATGCGTGGCTCGACGAGCACATGCAAGGCGGATTCCGCCACCTGCTGGTCGCTACCTCACTGCCCTTCCTGCTGCCCATGGGCCTGCATCATGTGGAAGCGTGGAACGAGGTCTACTCCTCCGGAGAACGCGGCCCGGCCCGGGCGTGGCTCGGCGAACGACTGCGCCGGACCGTGGACCTTGAGCATTGGGCGGCGTTCCAACAAAGCTTCCAGGACGTCGCCCGGTGGGCCACCGAGGTCGCCGATGGCGAGCGCGGCCCCGCCCCGCAGTCGGTCACGTTCCTCTCCGGCGACGTGCATTTCTCCTACGTCTCCGAAGTCGAACGCGAGAACGGGAGCAGGATCCTGCAAGCTGTGTGTTCGCCCATCCGCAACCCACTGCCCCGGTTGATGCGCTACTTTGCCGCAGCCTTGGCCTTGGGGCCGGCCGTCCCGTTCGGGGCTTGGATGGCGCGCAGGGCACGTGTGCCGGACCCGCCCTTTGACTGGAGCCTCGTCAAGGGTCCGTGGTTCGATAACAACCTGGCTATGCTTCAGGACACCGAGGACGGGCTGGTGATCAGCTGGGTCACGGGGGTGGTTGAGCACGAAGACCATCTGCACCCGAGGTTGGAAACTGTCGAAGTGGCAGCGATCGAACCGCGCGAGGGCTGAGCCGGCCGTCAGGTACCAGGGTATTGGCGGCTTCCCGCCTCAAGAAACAGGGAAGTTCACGTTGACCGAGTGCTATCAAGCACGGCCAAAATTCAGGCACTCAGCGACAACCGCACAACCAATGCAGTACAGCGCAGTGTGCTTCTTGCCGATTAGAAGGCACGCCACTGGTTATGCTCATGTAGCAAGGTTCGTTCCACCACGAGATCGTCTGTGCCAGCTCAGGATGACATCAGCAATCAGGTCGCGCGGCTCAAACAACGCGTCGCTGCCTTGGAGCACCAGCTTCATCTGGTGCGTGCAGACCTGTCGGCACTAGAATCCTCGATTGTTGCGCCGGCACCAGCGCCCGCACCTATGCAGCTGCCAGCTATCCCGGTTGCTACCCCAGTCACCTCAACGATTATTGGGCAAAACAACTGCTTTAGCAATTTTAACAACACCGCCAGTAATAGTTGTCAACGGACTTATTATCCTATCAAATCATTGTAAAAGTTGCTAAGGTAAGAGTTATGGAAACCATCGGTGATCTAGAGCATCGCGTAGGCCAATTGATCCGCGAAGCACGGCTAGGTAGAGACACCACCCAATCTGAACTCGCACGCGACAGCGACCTGTCCCTCAGTGCACTCCAAAACCTTGAAAACGGCCGCGGAGTGAAACTCGAAACATTTCTACGCGCTCTGAGAGCGCTTGACCGTCTCGACATCATCGATTCACTCGACGAGGGCTACAGCGAACTGAGCCCGATGGAAGCCCTCCGCCTCTCCAAAAACAAACCAGCACGCCCACAACGCGCCTCAAGGAGAACTCGTTAAATGGCTTTCGAACACGTAAACGTCATCGAAGTCAAAGCCTGGGGCAAGACTATCGGCGCGCTAAACCGCGGCAACGTCCGAAACGCCTACACCTTCGAATTCGCGCCCGGCGCCGAACCCAACCGAAGCTTCTTCCCGCTGAGCATGAAGCCCTCACCGAGGAAAAGGACTTTCACCTACCCTGGTCTCAGCGAAAACACGTGGAGGCAACTACCTCCCGGGATCGCCGACTCGCTTCCAGACAGGTTCGGCAATGCGATCATCAACGCTGAAATGGCACGCCGAGGAGCCGACCCAAAAAATGTGTCCGTCCTTGACCGTCTTGCCTACACTGGCAGTCGAGCCATGGGAGCCCTCGAATTCGAACCAGCAACCAGCCCTAGAGCATCAAAAGCCACCGTCTTGGTCCTCAGCGACCTCGTAGTTTCAGCACGCAAGGCAGTTGCAGGCACCCTGAACGACGACATCGAATCAGAAGCCGCTCTCGCTCAAATATTGGCAGTGGGAACCAGCGCCGGCGGCGCCAGAGCCAAAGCGGTCATCAACTTCAACCCTGACAACGGGCATATCACCCCCGGACAGGAACCTGTTGCCGGAACCGAATCTTGGTTACTGAAATTCGACGGTGTCCAAGACGAGAAACTCGGTGACACCATGGGGTTCGGACTTATCGAATACGCCTATTCGCTTATGGCTAAAGCTGCCGGAATCACCATGCCTGAAACGCGTTTGCACCACGAAAACGGTCGTTCACATTTCATGATACGAAGGTTCGACCGCCCTGGAGGGCTAGAGAAACTGCACATGCAAAGCTTGTGCGCGATGAAGCATCTAGACTTCAACTTGGTCGGTACCCACGACTACGCACAGTTCCTGCAAACCATTAGCGAGTTGAATCTAGGCCAAGAGGCTAAGGCCGAAGCCTTCCGTCGCATGGTGTTCAACTATGCCGCTTGGAACTGTGATGACCACTCCAAAAACCACTCGTTTCTCATGGACGAGCAGGGTAAGTGGTCGCTCGCGCCAGCCTATGACGTCACTTTCTCTTACCGCGAGGATAGTGAATGGGTTGACCAGCATCTAATGGGGGTCAACGGCAAGTTCCTGCACGTCACTGCCTCACAGATGCACCAGTTTGGAGAGCAACACGGCATCGTTGGTTATAAGAGCATTATTTCAGAGGTCAATGATGCCATTGATAATTGGAGCCAGTACGCGACAAAAGCGAATATCCGCCAAGCCGATCGCAACCTCATCGAACAATACATTGGCCCGGTAGCCTAAGCGCAAACCTCGAGCCCCATCAAGGGAAAATGGGGCTAGTGACCAGAGGGCCGAGATTCTTACAAACGCGCGATACCATCTGCTGGCTCACACCCACATATCCTGCGATCTCCGACTGATGCATTGGCATATCAGCCAACAAAAGGCACCGTTCGATCGCCCAACTCCCCCACGGCACTTTGCGCGGGTTCTTCCGCTGAACAGAAGCAGCCTGCTCGAAAGGCTCAGAAGTGAAAACTGTACCTTTGAGGATCAGCTGCAGCGACTGCTCCGTGAGCACGTCAATCTGCCCTGCGCGCGCTTGCTCAAGAACACCATCGGTGGCTGTTCGGCCCGCAAACAGGGGACGTACCGGAGAACCTTGATGAGCAATAGAATTACGAATGGTGCGCGCAGAGACTCGTTCCACCGAAGGCATCACCGCCACTAAAAGATTGTGTACTCCGGCTCTTTCAGCGATGCGGAAATCTAATTCGCGAAGAATAGAGACTACATCAAGACCCACCACCTGTTACAACTATTATCCCCTACTACGAGTTGAGAGTTGTTAGACAACAAAACAAAAAAGCTGTATAAGCAAAGATGTTTGTTCCCAGGTGCCGCGGTTGCACGGACGCCATTACAGAGGCGGGACTAACCACCGATGGCAAGTCCAGATCCGGGGGGGGGTGCATTCCCCTAGATCACTGGGAAGAACTGGGAGATGCACCACCGGCAGCTGGCATCCGAGCGTAGGAAGGCCGGTACAGCCGGTTCTACTGCCGCCCCCTTCCAAAATGGTACGTCCCCACCCGCCTGCAGCCTGTCATCCTGTTGGATTTCATCAGTGTAGAGACAGGCTCAAAACCGAGAAAAATGGCTTCAGCATCACGGATGCCGCCCGCGCCCTGCCGCATACGATACGCGGCATTCAAGTCTCCGACGAAGCCGGAGTTCGTCTCTGCACCGCCAATGTCCAGACCAAGGGTGGAGGCGTAGACCAAAGGGCTAGCACTGATACCGCGCATCAGCTCCATGGTCTTGTCCAAGGGCACGATCTCCATGTATTTCTCCTAGCTCATACCAATACCTCATCACGGTCGGCCACGGCGGCAGCCACCCTTGCGACGACAGAAGCTAGCGCGAAATACCGAAAGTCACGCGGTAGGTTAGAAACGCAGGAATAGTTCACCCGTTTCTAAACGCACCATATTGCGCCAATCCCCGCTAGTTCAATTCTGCCGATGAGGATCCAAGCCATGAAAACTCCCATACCTGACTACCTCAACGAAGTTCTCAGCACTCTCCGCGAAGACACCACAGGTGCGACTGCAAGCTACATCCCGGAACTAGCAGAAGCCAACCCCGATCTGTTTGCTCTGGCCGTCACCACCGGTACGGGAAGCACCTATTCGGCCGGGGATGTAGACACAGAATTCTCCATCCAGTCCATTTCCAAGCCGTTCGCTTATGCCGCCGCGATCATGGACCGCGGAATAGACCGGGTGCTGGAGTCCATTGGCGTTGAGCCCTCAGGCGAGGCCTTCAACGAGCTGTCCCTTGAAGGCGGCACTCACCGTCCGAAGAATCCGATGATCAATGCCGGTGCCATCGCCACGCACGGTTTGCTCGTCGGCGAGCGCGCGGACCCGGAAGAGCGTGTGGCGCGCACGCTGAGCATGTTCTCGCAGCTTGCCGGCCGGGAACTGCGCATTGACGAAAGCGTCTGCGCCTCCGAGCTTGTCACGGCGGATCGAAATCTTGCCACCGCGCATATGCTGCGCAGCTATGGAATCCTCACCAGCGACCCGCATGAGGTAGTCGCCGGCTACACACGCCAGTGTTCAATATTGGTGACCGTGGCCGACCTGTCGATGATGGCGGCCACCCTCGCCAACGGCGGGGTGCAGCCACGCACTCATGAGCGCGTCATTGACACGGACGTAGCCCGACAGGTCATGGCGGTCATGGCCACCGCCGGAATGTATGACGGTGCCGGAGACTGGCTCACCAGGGTCGGCATTCCCGCGAAGAGCGGAGTGGCCGGCGGCCTGGTGGGAGTGCTTCCCGACCAGGTGGGTATCGGTGGCTTCTCGCCGCGGCTTGATGAGCACGGCAACAGCCAGCGAGCCCGGCGTGCCTTTGAGCGTTTGTCTGCGGATATGGGGCTGCATCTGTTTGCTCCAAGCCACGGTCGGCTGGAGGTTGTCGGCGTGCAGCGGGAGAGCAGCCGCGAGGTGTTCACCCTGCAGGGCAACGTGCAATTCACCGCGGCGGCCGAGCTCTTGGACCTCATGGCTGATTCCACTTCGCTCAGCGAAGTCCACGTTGATATGTCCCGCGTGCATTCCTTCACGGATGTCGCACGCCGCATGACTCTTGAAGGATTGCGCAGGCTGCGCATGGACGGGCGGCGGATCTTCATCAATGATCCGTTGCAGTCCCTGGCGAATCCGGATCTGGGAGACGGTACCTACCCGGAGAGATCCTAGAATCCTCTTGGCAGGATCCGGCGCTCCGGGCTTCAACCGGACTCAATGGTTCAGCGACGATGACGAGGCAATCTCATAACCGTTAATCAATCATGGCGCGGCCAGCTAGGAAAAGTATCGCGGTATCCGTTGGCTGCTCTCAAATCTCCGTTGGCATCTGAACTTCAAGCGCTGCGGCCACGCGTTGCATGTTCTCCCAGGTCTTCACGTTCAAGGCGATGGCCGTGGCCGCTTCGATCTGCGCTGGAACCGGCGCGCGTTCCCCGGGCACCCGGATGGGTTCGGTCTCATCCTGCAACTCGCTGCCCTTGACGTAGCTGATGAATTCTTCAATCTGTGCCGTGTACTCCTCCAGGTCACGCAGCTGAGCCACATCGATGGCGATGATCAGCGTCCCCTGGTGGTCTGCGGTTTTCCGCTCGGAGACCGTCTGCGAACCCGAGAGGGCTCCACCCAGCGCCTCAACCAGCAACCCCAAACCGAAGCCCTTGAAACCGCCAAAAGGCTTCAACAGCCCGTCGGCGCCCACCCAATCCTTGGACAACGTGTTGCCGCGATCCCGTTCCTCGGCCAGGCGGCCGCTGGCCACTGCGCTGGTCGCGAAGTCGATCACCAGGTGCGGTGCCTCGGCGCGCGGCACCCCGGCTGCCAACGGGTTGGTTGAGAGCCTCGCTTGGGTTCCACCGGGCGGCACCACAATCTGTCCGGCGCCGTTGTTGTTGCCAAAGATCAGCGTCACCACGCCGTCATCGGCGGCCTGTTCACAGAAGGGCGCCAGCCGCCCGGCATATTCGCTGCTGTGCACCGCTACCGCCGAAATTCCGTACTTCTTGGATCGCTCTACGGCGAGCGCGGTCGCATCGCGCAGCGCAAAGTGCCCATAGGTTTCGTGGGCGTCCAGCCGCACCAAGGCGCCGCTGTCCAGGTCCACGGTCGCCTGGGCGCCAGGCTTGGCGTGTCCGGCGACCGCCCGATCCACATATTCGGGAAGACGGCGCAGCCCGTGCGAGGCGTGCCCCGCCAATTCGGAGGAAATCAGCTGCCCGGCCATGTACCCCGCATCCGCAGCGGATGCGCCGACTGCCTGCATGCAGTCGGCAATGAAGCGGTGCAACTGGACCGGTGAGCTAGTCACCGCGGTGAGCTGGTTAGACATGGATTCCTTAGGAACGTTGGGGCCACCGTGCGCCGTAGTTGGACTCTTGGACACGGATAGGCTCGCTTGACTGGTCCTTCTAGCGTACGTAGTCGGCGCCGGTAATATCGATTGTCGCTCCGGTGACGTGTCGGGACCGTCCGCTGGCCAAGAATGCGGCCAGCTCGGCGACCTCAGCGGCCCGGGTGATCTCCCCCAGCGGCAGGGCCGCAATGGACGGATCTTCCGGGTCCAGATGCGCAGCCGGCAACGCCCTTCGTGTTGAAGTCCGTACTTACAATTTCAACGATCGCGGCCGGGCCGTCCGTGGGGTGCACGGTGAGCACCCCTAGACAGCCGTTCTCAGTCAGGAAATTCCCGGCGATGGTGCCCCGCGTGATGGCCCAGGTAGGCCATGCCGTTGCGCAGGTAGTACATGGGCCTGCCGGAAATCCACCCTCAGCAGGCACTGGGCCCATCTTCGTAGATATAGCGAAGTACCCGGCGACGAACATCCAGAATGCCGCCCAGAGCGTGCGGTTGCTTGCGCTTGCCGCGGATGTTCAACCCGCGCGGCCAAATGGTGAAGAACAGCCCGCAAACTACCAGCAACGCGACGCTGCTCGGCGCCCGGTGCCGAAGAACGGAATCTCGAAAATACAATGTCGGAAAGCACCTGGGCGAATAGATCCACCCGAGGGTGCTTCCCTGTTATGAGGACACTGGCTACCGGCTACCTATTGACCGGTGGATGTTCGGCGATGCAGAAAAGATTGCCTTCCGGGTCAGCGAGAGTACTCCACTGAACGTGCGCCACTTCTTCGAGCACATCCCACTTGTGCGTCGCCCCCAGGGCAATTACTCGCTGAACTTCCTCGGCGCGCGAACCCCACGGAACCGTGAGATCCCAGTGTGCAACCTGAGATTCGGGACGCGGCCGCGTAGTCGGCTGGAAGAACATGCCAAACCCGCCGGCTCCATTGGGCGGCAAATAAAAGCTGTCTCCGCCACCGGAAATTTCGCTTCCGGTCACGCCGGCCCAGAAATTCGCCAGGGCTTGGGGATTCTCTGCCTCTAGGTTGATTGCTCCGAGGGTGACTTTGCTTTGTTGTGTCATGGCCCTACGTTAGACCCTCGACCAGCAAGTTCTTACGGTGCTCTTAAATTCCACGTTCGGCGTCGCTTCGCAGGATGCAGAATTCGTTGCCTTCCGGATCGGCAAGAACCACCCATCCGGTTCCGTCCGGATTACGCAGATCATCTACTTCCCGCGCACCTAGGGCCAGCAATCGCGCTAGTTCCTCGTCGAGGGTGCCATTCGCTGGTTTCAGATCAAGATGCACACGGTTTTTGAGCTGTTTGGCATTGGGTACCTCCATGAACAGCAAGCGCTGCGTACCGTCAGCGGAGAAGATCATGCATTCCTCCTCGCCGGCAAGGTTCGGGTCATCCGGGTCTTCCTGAAAACCGAGAACTTGGCCCCAGAATACCGATTGGGTGAAGGCATCGATGCTGTCAAAAGTCGTATGGGAAATGAGCGCTGTCATGGGCTTCAGCGTAACGCCCGCCGAGCGACCGGTCCACGGTTCAAAGTGACCGGAAACCCCGAACGACCGAATAAGTTCAACTTCCGGCAGCCTTCGCCTGCAGGAGTGCACGCTCGCGTTCGTTTCCGGCCAGCGAGGCGGCAAGCGCGAACTCCAGCCGGGCCTCTTCCTCCCGTCCCAGGCGCAGCAACAACTCCGCTCGGGTGGCAGGCAGCAGGTGGTATCTGCGCAGCGCACCGGTTGCCCGGATCCCATCGATAATCCGCAACGCGGATTCCGGTCCGGTGGCCATCGCCACAGCCGCCGCCCGGTTCAGCTCAACCACCGGCGAGGGCGCCAGCCGTCCCAGCGCCTCATACAAAACCACTATCTGGTCCCAGTCGGTCTCCTCGATGTGTGGCGCGAGAGCATGGCAGCGGGCGATTGCTGCCTGTAGACAGTACGCTCCGCGGCCCCGTCCAAGGGCGTCCGCGCGTTCCAGCGCTTGGCGTCCCCTGCTGATCTTTCCTTGGTCCCAGCGTTGGCGATCCTGATCGGCAAGCAGCACCGGTTCGCCTTTGGCATCCACTCGCGCCGGGAATCGCGCCGCGGTCAGTTCCATGAGCGCGAGCAGCCCATGGACTTCCGGTTCTTTGGGCATTAGGGCGGCCAGTCCGCGGGCCAGTCGGGCCGCTTCCTGGCCGAGTTCTGGACGCATCCAGTCGGTTCCGCTGCTGGCGGTGTGCCCTTCGTTGAAGATCAGATACAGCACACCCAGTACGGAACCGAAACGTTCGGGCAGCTCGCCGTGGCTGGGGACCTCAAAAGGGACTTGAGCCGCCGCTAGGGTCTTCTTCGCACGTACTATCCGCTGCTGCACCGTCGCCACCGGCAGCAGGAACGCCCGTCCGATTTCTTCACTCGATAATCCGCCGACTACTCGCAGCGTCAGCGCAACCCGCGCCTCGCGGGCCAGCACCGGATGGCAGGAGATGAACACCAGGCGCAGCACGTCATCATCGATCTCATCCGGGTCCCATGGCAGCTCGTCCACCGCGGACTCTTGTTCACGTTCCAGCTCCTGGCCCATCACGGCGAGCCGCCGATCCAGCCGCGCGCGGCGGCGAAACCCATCGATGGCCTTGCGCTTGGCCACGGCGGTCAACCAGGACGCCGGATTGCGCGGTACGCCCTGCTCGGGCCATTGACGCAGCGCATCGATGACCGCTTCCTGCGCCAGATCCTCCGCCAAGCCGAAATCTCCGGTGAGCCGGGTCAGCGTGGCGATGATCCGCGCGGATTCGATCCGCCAGATCGCGGCCACGGTGCGCTCGACCCTGTGAGATTCGGTTGAGCGCGCCGTCGCTTCATCGTGCGAATTGTTCATCTTAGGCTTGGCCGCGCTGAGCCTGTTCCTCGCGCCAGCCTTCTTCTTTTTGAATCCACTCGTTGTCGGCCGGAAAGTCCTCGGGTCCGTGGACACGCCGGACTTCCAAAAGTGCGCCGGCTCCGAGTGGAGCGCGCTTGGCCCACTGAATGGCCTCTTCCTTGGAGGAGACTTCAATGATCCAGAAACCATTGAACAGTTCCTTGGTCTCGCCGTAGGGACCGTCGGTGACCAATGGTTCCTCGGAAGAGAAGTCGACAACAGAACCTTCCGCGGCATCGGACAGTCCCTCGCCGGCAAGCATCACCCCAGCCTTCATCATGGACTCGTTGTACTTGCCCATATCTTCGATGATCTGCTCGAAGGGAATTTCCTGGTAGGCCTTCACGCCCTCATCGGTTGCACGCATAATCAGCATGAATTTCATGGTGTTCCTCCTTGAATCCGGGGCCAGCTTTTTTGACCCTCTCATACAAGACGTCGAACCGGAAGAGCCAGGATCGACAGAACTTTCAAAGAACTTTAAAAGTTTTTTGAGCGCTGCGAAATCTAGCGCAGGCTGCTTCTCTTGCCGGCCGTTGACTTGGCCGAATGCCTGTCCGAGGCGGT
>NZ_JBQSWU010000034.1:0-28655 GCF_052377485.1 Glutamicibacter sp. AOP38-B1-38
TGAACCGGAGCCCAGCCATTGGCTGGGCTCCGGTTTTTAATTGCCTGCAGATTGCTCGGGCCGGCGCCTCGACTCCAGGTACGAAGCCCGGAGAATACGGTGGCAAGGGCTGCACCGAGGCCGCCGCTTCGCGCGCAGCATCGGATGAAAACGAAACAACGTCGGCTTGCGCAGCCAACATCCAGAACAATTTTTCAGGAAGCCGCCGCAAAAGTTTTCATACTTATTTCGTCCTAAAGCTGATCCACGAATATGCTCCCCGCTTTCTGACCAGTAAATTTCTCTCTCGTCTAAGTATCTGCAAGTCATCATCCGGTGGCGCCGCTCGTACTCGACAACAAAACGCTTCATATTTAAAACGGGCATCTCCCCCAAAACCGCCCAATACCGGGCTCAGGCATGAGCAAGCCATGGATTGCTCATGCAATAAACTCCATGCCGGTTTGCGCAAGCAGAAAAGAGCTGGGCATACTGTGACTGCAATCACAAGCAGTACGCCGTTGACGCGTGGCGGGAGAGTCCCGCCCAAGCCAAGGGCGGGCGCCGTAGGAGCAATTCCTCCCCGGGAAACTCTCAGGCACCCGTACCGCCACGACGAGGCGAATCTGGAAAGCAGCAAGGACTAGTCCTTGCTCACCGACGGAGCAAACCTCCGATCCCCACCGGATCGAGGTGAAAACTCTCAGGTCTTCAAACAGATTGGGGAGGAACTAAGAACAGTGCCGCACCGTACGCACCCGATTCGAAAGTTCTCCCCTTGGCAAACTATCTCCACCTTCGTGCAGGGCGGTCCCTAGATGGGCATCGTCCGCTACGTTTCGGTGCGGAGATTCTTGCCGCGGAGTCCGACGGTTCGAGTGCGAACGTAGATCTGCCGCAACGTGGCGAAACCCCTAGTGGTTCGCCATGGCACCTCATCGAAGCACCTCACCACTCCTGGAAGGCAGCAGCATGAGCGATACCAGCTCTTCACCCAAACTCGAACGCGGGCTCTCTAACCGTCATATCCAGCTCATCGCCATTGGCGGTGCCATCGGCACCGGCTTGTTCATGGGCTCGGGTAAAACTATTTCGGTCGCCGGACCATCTGTCATCTTCGTATACATGGTTATCGGCTTCATGCTGTTCTTCGTCATGCGTGCCATGGGTGAACTGCTGCTTTCGAACCTGAATTACAAGACTTTCGCGGACTTCGCAGGCGACCTGCTCGGCCCGTGGGCCGCGTTTTTCACCGGCTGGACCTACTGGTTCTGCTGGGTAGTCACGGGTATCGCGGACGTGGTGGCCATTGCACACTACGTCGCTTTCTGGTGGGGGAACC
Organism: Glutamicibacter sp. AOP38-B1-38; assembly: GCF_052377485.1. Taxonomy (NCBI): domain Bacteria; kingdom Bacillati; phylum Actinomycetota; class Actinomycetes; order Micrococcales; family Micrococcaceae; genus Glutamicibacter; species Glutamicibacter sp. AOP38-B1-38. The sequence continues at coordinate 1,322 of NZ_JBQSWU010000034.1, forward strand.
TTCCGCTTTGGATCCCGGCACTCGCATGCATCGCGTTGTTGCTGGTGCTGAATCTGGCCACGGTGAAGGCCTTCGGCGAAACCGAGTTCTGGTTCTCCATGATCAAGATCGTGGCCATCTGCGCGCTGATTGTCGTCGGCCTGGTCATGGTCATCACCAGCTTCGGGCACAATGGTGCTACCGCTTCCTTCAACAACCTCTGGGCCGACGGCGGAATGTTCCCGACCGGCTTCATGGGCTTCGTTGCAGGTTTCCAGATTGCAGTATTCGCATTCGTGGGAATAGAGCTGGTCGGCACCACCGCGGCCGAAACCAAGGACCCCGAGAAGACCCTCCCCAAGGCCATCAATTCCATTCCCATCCGCATCCTGATCTTCTACGTGGGTGCGCTCATCATCCTCATGGCCGTTCAGCCATGGCGCCTGTTCTCCGCTGGAGAATCCCCGTTCGTGGGCATGTTCGCCTTGGCCGGGCTGGCCGGCGCGGCGGGCATCATCAACTTCGTGGTGCTCACCAGCGCGACGTCCAGCGCGAACTCGGGCATCTACTCGACCTCCCGCATGATCCGCGGCTTGGCCCTTGAGGGCGACGCGCCGAAGGCCTTCGCTCAGTTGTCCGAAAACAAGGTGCCGCGCAACGCACTGATGTTCTCCTGCATGTTCCTGCTTGCCGGAGTGGTGCTGCTCTACAGCGGCGATTCGGTGATGGTTGCTTTCACCCTGGTCACCACCGTAGCGGCCCTGTGCTTCATGTTCGTCTGGTCGATCATCCTGGTCAGCTACCTCGTGTACCGCAAGCGCCGTCCGCACCTGCATGCGCAGAGCAAGTTCAAGATGCCCGGTGGCACCTTCATGCCCTATGTGGTGTTGGCCTTCTTCGGATTCATCCTCTGGGCCTTGACCACGCAGAGCGATACGTTGTCAGCCCTGCTGGTCACCCCGCTGTGGTTCATCGGCCTGGCCATCGGATACCGCGTGGTGCGCCGCAAGCCGGGGCACGTGGCGCTTCGTGCAGCGCACGTGGCGAAGGTCGCGGTAGAGAAGGAAGACGCCGGGGCCTTCCGCATCCACGGCCCGGCAGCCACCGAGGCAGCCGGTGAATCCGAAAAGCAAACCGTGTCCATAGATTAACTGAAATAGGCACCGCACCCCGCTTGGGGTGCGGTGCCGATCTATTTTTTACTCCGAGACCGCGTCGCTAGCCGCCGTTGGTTTGGCGGATGCCCTCAGCCAAGGATTCAAAGGTGTAAATGAATCCGCCCGCTGCGCCGCTGACGGTGATGAACCCTTCGGTAGTTCCGGGCTTGATGGCAATATTCGTCGCCGAGTCCAGTCCCTGCGCAGCTTCTGGCATTTTCACCTGCGCGAGCAGTTGCCCCTTGGGACTGTACACATCAACTCGCGTGTCATGCTCGAACATCTGATAGACGTTGCCCGCCGCGTCCACCGCATTGGAATCCACTTGCGCTTCTCCCCCATCGACGTAGACCGCCGGGTGGATGGCGGCCGCTTGCGTGCCCTGCGCGTTGAGCTTTAGCAGGTCGATTCGATTCGCGGCATACTGGCTGAGCCACAGCGCGGTGAAATCCTCGTTGAAGGAAATCCCGTTGGTGGATGGCAGATCCTCGGCCACCACCGAGCCCTTGGCACTGTCGGCATCGATTCGGATGATGCGACCGGCCTGGGCCGCTTCTAGCGGAACGCCCGGGAATGCGGTGAAGTCGCTGACAAAGAGATCACCGTCCTCGTTGAACGCGATGTCATCCGGGCTCACCCGCCTGCCATCTACTTGCCCTGCAAAGAAGGTTTCGGCCTCCGAGCCATCGGCATTCATGCTGATGATTCTTCCGCCGGCGATGTCGCTCAGGTACAGCTTTCCATCCTTCGGGGAAAACTGCGCCGACGAATAGGCTCCGGAATCATCCGTATAGAGGCTGGAGACTTCCTTGCTCGTCACATCCACCTTCAGCAGTTTCGGCTCGCCCGGTCCCGAGACGACGTCCACCAAATAGAGGTGGCCGTCAGCGCCGAAGGTTGGGCCTTCGAGCAATGCCATACCCGTCGCTTCGTGGACTTCGCTGACTTGCGTGAATTCCTCTGCCACTAGCTGCGTTGCCGCGGAGGAAGTGGCGGTGCCACCGGCGGCACAGCCGCTGAGCAGCAACAGGGATGCGGTTAAGAGTCCGCCGGTTTGGAGCAAACGGCCGCGGGCGCTCATGCGTTCACCTCTATGTGACGGGCGATGTAGGCTTCCAGTTCATTCTCGCGCCATTGCTTCAGCAGCTTCGCGAACGCTACCGGGCCAGGGCCAAAGGAGTTCAGGTTCGGACGCGCCTTGCCTTCGTTGTTGTAGTAGCCGGGGGTGCATTCCAACTGGAATTTGCTGTTGTCGATCGCCGAGCCATGAATGGTGCGGGTCCATTCCTCTTGCTCCTCGACCGAGGGCTCAATGATGGACACTCCTGCGCTGCGTCCGGCCTGTATTATCGCCGAGAGATGCTCCGCCTGCTCCTGCAAGATATGCACGAAGTTCACCGAATTCGCATTTTGCAAGGCGCCGAGGTGGAACAGGTTCGGGTATCTATGGGATTGGAACCCATGAAGGGTCTTGGGGCCCTGGGCCCAAGCATGCAGCAATGGCAATCCGCCCCGGCCGTACACTGGCATGGTTCCGGAAAGGACACCGGATACTCCGACGTCGAAGCCGGTGGCGAAGATGACGCAGTCGACCTCGTACTCGGTGTCGCCGACAACGATTGTGCTTTCCGTCATGCGGGTCACTCCGCCGTATTCGGCGGTATCCACCAGGGTGACGTTCTTCCGGTTGAAGCTCTGCAAATAGGTGTCCGAGAAGCCCGGGCGCTTGCACATGTAGCGGTACCAGGGCTTGAGCTTCTCCGCGGCCTGCGGATCTTCCACGATCTCATCCACGCGGGAACGGATTTGATTCAGCTTGGCGAAGTCCAGCAATTCTTCGGCGCGCTCGCGCTCTTCGGCGCTGAGCGACTCGTCGATTTTGCCGGTAATCATGGCACGTTGCAGCTGCGGAACGGTGGTCCAGCCGTCTTGGATCAGGTCCTCGTCGAAGTCCTCACCGGAGATGATATCCAGGAAGTTGTCTTGGCGCTTTTTCTGCCAGCCCGGTTCCAGCGACGCGGCCCAGTGCGGGTCTGTGTCGCGGTTGGCGCGGATATCCACGGTTGATGGCGTGCGCTGGAAGACGAAGGTGTGCTTGGCGTTTTCCGCCACGTGCGGGATGGCTTGCAGCCCGGTGGCACCGGTACCGATCACCGCAACGCGCTTGTCGCCGAGTCCGGTCAACCCGCCGTTGGCATCCCCTGCGGTGTAGTCGTAATCCCAGCGGCTGGTGTGGAAGGTGTGGCCCTTGAAGTTTTCAATACCTTCAATGCCCGGAAGTTTCGGCTGAGTCAACGTACCGGAGGAGGTGATCACGAATTTTGCGCGCATCTTGTCATTGCGGTCGGTTTCGATGATCCATTCCGAGCACTCCTCATCCCAAGTCAGCGAGGTGACTCGGGTATGGAAGGCGGTATCGGCATAGAGGTCAAACTTCTTGGCGATGGCTACCGCATGCTGGCGGATCTCTTCGCCTGGTGCGTAGCGCCGGGTGGGCATGTAGCCGACCTCTTCGAGCAGAGGCATGTAGACATAGGACTCGATATCGCAGTGGATTCCTGGATAGCGGTTCCAGTACCAGGTTCCGCCGAAATCTCCTGCTTCATCGAGCATGCGGATCGATTCAACGCCGGCTTTGCGCAGGTTGGCTCCGGTGAGCAGGCCGCCAAATCCGCCACCGATGACCAGAGCTTCAACACGATCGGCCAACGGTGCGCGTGCGGCAAACGGCGTGTAAGGATCCTTGGCGTAGTAGCCGAATTCTCCGGCAGCTTTTCGGTACTGGGCCGCGCCGTCTTCGCGGAGGCGGCGCCGGCGTTCTTGCGCATACTTGGCGCGGAGCGCTTCGACGTCGATTTCGGATTCGTTGATTTGGGGAGCGGATGGAACTTGACCCACGGGGCGGTCCTCGTCTTCCTGAACAGATTTGGGAACTAGGCGGAAGGACCTGCGCCAGAAATGCATCAGGGAAAGATGTGCCGGTGCGGGATCCCCATCATCCGCGCCTGCATGGTTCTCGGTTGCTCTCTGTCGATCCTTCCACCAAAAAGCTTAGCCTGACCCTAAGTAATTATTCAAAACAGCATTCTCGCTGATTGATCGGCTATTCTGCGCGCTATATTCAACGGACCGGAGGGCAAATGGCCACCGCCGAGCAACCATCGGAGATCAAGATTTCTTTCCAACCGCACTACGATAAGAGCATGCCCAGCGAAACGAATGACGCCAGCGAGCACCGGCGCCTAATCCACGAACTGCGCTCGCTGACCGAAGACATCTCCACGGCGTCGCTTCCCGCCTCGGTGATCCCGCTGCTGGAACTGGACCTCACCGCACAGCAGGTGAAGGTCCTCACGATACTGGTCACCACCCTTGAGGGCGGGACGGTGCAATCGCTGTCAAGGCTTTTCAACGTCAGCATGGCCTCCATGTCGGGCATGCTGGACCGCTTGGTCACGCACGGTGTCGCCGAACGCACCGTCGATCCCAAGGACCAGCGCATTCGGCGGATCAAGGCAACCAGTCTTGGCCGCGAGGTCATCGGCGAACTCGTGGCGAATCGCCCAGAGCTCGCCGATGAAATCCTCTACCGCATATCGGCCGATGAGCTGCGCTCGCTGACCATCGGATTAGCCGCAATCGCCCGCGAATTGCGCGCCCAGCAACAGCCCCGCTAGAACGCTTTAGCGCGGCTCAAGCCCCAGATCCTCCAGGAGGAACTGCGCTCCGAGCTCGCCGATCAGAATCGCCGGCGCGTTGGTGTTGCCGGTAGTGATTGTCGGCATGATCGACGCATCGATCACCCGCAATCCGCTCAGCCCGTTGAGCTTGAGCCGCGGGTCGAGCACGGCCTGGTCGTCGCTGCCCATCCGGCAGGTACCCACCTGATGGTGGTAGGTGACCACGTTTTCGCGAATGTACGCTTCCAGCTCCGCATCGCTTTGCACCTTGGGACCCGGATAGACCTCGACGGCACCCCAGTCCTCCGCGAGCGCCGGCTGCTTCACAATATCCCGGCACTGCTTGATGGAGAACAAGAAGGACTCCATATCCCGCGGATCGTCCAGGGCATTCAAATCGATGACTACCGGGTCTTCGAGATTCGGTCCGCTCAGCGTTACCGCGCCTCGGCTGGCCGGCGTGACGATCCCGGAATGCAGGGTCAGCGCGGTTCCGTCGATCGCGTCCATCCCCGGCGAGTACATGGGAACCGAGAAGAAAATCGGCTGGGTGTCCGGCACTTCCAGTTCCGCCCGCGATCTGGCGAACAGATGGCTCTGCGACACCGAGACCCCGGTTCGTGGCGGGTCAATATCCCGGGTAGTGGTTTGGGCGATGACCGGTGCGAGCAGGTGGTCGTGGAGGTTCTTTCCCACCTGCGGAGATTCCAGCACCGGTTTCACGCCTACCTGTTCAAGTTCTTCGCCCGGGCCGATGCCCGAACGCAGCAGGATCTGCGGAGAGCCGAGCGCCCCGGCACTCAGCACCACCTCATCTGCCAGCAGCTCTTTGAGCTCGCCATCTTGCTGGTATCGAATGCCAGCGGCAGCACCGTCCTGGACTATTACCGAGTGCACCTCGGCGTTGGTGATGATCTCCAGCTGCTCGCGCACCGGCAACAGGTAAGCCTTCCAGGTATTGATGCGTTCCCCGTCAACGATATTGACCTGCTCTTTGGAGACGCCTTCGAGACTTTCGCCGTTGTAGTCAGGATTGAATTCGACCCCGGACTGCACGGCAGCGTCGATAATCGAGAGCTGGATCGGATCCAGTTCATAGTCGTTGTCCACCGGAACCAACCCCTCGGAGCCATGGAATTCGCCAGCGCCGCCGGAGAAGCTTTCAATGGACTTGTAGATGGGCAGGACATTGCGCCAAGACCAGTGTTCCCCGCAGTCTTCGGCCCAGCCGTCGAAGTCCTGCGGCGCGCAGCGCACCCAGATGGTCGCGTTGAGCGCGTGGGATCCGCCCAGCACCTTGCCGCGCGGTAGGTGCATTGGCTTATTTGCGGCTCCTTGCATAGGAGCCGTGTGGTAATCCCAGTCATCTGGGCTATGCCACAGTTCACCCATGCGGGACAGGTCATGAATCGCAGGGTTGGTGTCTTCTCCCCCGGCTTCGAACAAGGTCACCTTGGCGCCGGCGTCCACTAACCGACGAGCGACCACGGATCCTGCAGAACCTGCTCCAACCACGACGACGGATTTATTGTTCATGAGCTCTCCTAATCAATGCGCAGCACCGATCCTCGGTGACCGCGATCACGCATACGCGCTACTTTCTTCCAGTCTGCGTCGCGGGCCTGCCAGGTTCTTGTCATCGCGTGCACTGACCTTGTCTTTGCGTGCGAAGCGTGAGCCGTGGAGTCATTCGGTAAGGTCCAGTTATGGCACCGGACGGGTGAATCCGCGGGGCAGCAGCGCACGCACACTTTTCCTTGGCGTGCGATTCCCCGAGGATCTTCCATGGTGTAAATCCGAGTCCAAGAAGCGGACGGTCAGCCTCAGCGGCGGATTCGTGCGGAGCGCAACTCGTCGATGCGCACCAGCACCACGCCCAGCACGATCAGCAGTCCGCCGAATAGCTGGATCGTTCCGGGCAGCTCGGAGAGCAAGAGCCATGCCCAGAGCACCGCGAAGAGCACCTCCGTCAAGGAAATGAAGGAGGCTACCTTGGAGCCGAGCGCACGGGCGGCCATCACTCCGGTGGTGTAGGAGAACACCGTGGCTATCAAGATCAATCCCAGCAGGGCAACCCACCACGGGACCTGCATCCCGGCGAAGGAACCACTGCCGAATTCGGCACGCATTGGCAGAATGCCGAATAAGCCCACCAGTGCCAGCGAAAGCGCACCGACGAGCATGCCCCCGGCCGACAGGATAATCGGCGGCAATGCACCGTCAACGCGGGCGCTGACAAAGAAATACACGGTCAAGCCGACCGCAGCCCCAAGCCCCCACAAAATTCCAATCGGATCCAGGGATGAGGCTCCGTTCAGGTCCAGCACCGCAACCAAACCGGCGAGAGCGAGCATGGTGCCGCCAATGGTCGCGGCCGAGGGGCGCTTCTTGTGGCGCATCCAGAGCACCAGCACAATCAACACCGGTGCCAAGTATTCAAGGAGCAGTGCTACACCCACGTCGAGTCGTTCCACCGCCAGGAAATAGCACAGCTGGCAGGCGCCGACCCCGAAGAACCCGAACAGCAGGATCGAAACCCAGTTGGTGCGCAGCAAGGTCCAGCGTCCGCGCATCGCCAGAAGCGCAGGGACCGCGAGCACCAAGGCGGCGCCGGCCATGCGCACCGCCACCGCGGCCGCCGGGGTCCAGCCGGCCTCGAACAGCCCTTTGGCGAATGAGCCGGACAGGCCGAAAGCGGCCGAGGAAGCCAACGCGATCCAGATTCCTGCCAGCTGTCCGTGAGCGCGCGGCGAGCTCAGCGTCGACGCCGTGGAAACTGGTGGCTTTTGGGGCTGTGACATGAGCGGGTAGGCCTTTGCTACGAATGCTCCTGAACGACATGCGGTACAGGAACACGCAGCTGATTCAGGAGCAAAAGATTATATGATCATGACAATACGGATCCGCTTGAACTCGCGTCAATCCACGAACATCCCGGGAATGATTTATGACCTTTGCGCCAGATATTGAAGCGTCGCTGCACACCATCGTGAACCTGCTGAACACCGAGGTCTCGTTCGTCGACTTGCTTTCCACGGTGCCGGATTTGGATCAGTTCCTGCGCACCGAGAACTTCAGCGGCCCCCATGCCCAGGACCAGTCCGAGCTGCGTTCCATCCGCCAGCTGCGTGCCCAGCTCAAAGGCATCTGGACCACCGATGAGGATGACGCGGTGTTCAAAGTCAATCAGATACTGCGCAACGTCAATGCCCAGCCGCAACTCATCAAAAGCGAAAAATGGGGTTACCACCTGCACGCGACCACCACCAGGGCCCCGCTCTACGACCGCATGGCGGTGGACGCAGCCATGGCCTTGGCCGAGGTGATCCGCTCCGGCGGGCGCAAGCGCTTGCGCATCTGCGCCTCCACCGACTGCGGCGCGGCCCTGCTTGACCTGTCTCGCAACCGCTCGAAATTGTATTGCGACACCGGCAACTGCGCCAACCGTGAGCATGTTCGCGCCTACCGGGCACGAAAAGCGAAAAACTGACGCCTAAATAAGTCGCGTTATCCATCGCTTCGACCCTAAGATGATTGGATAACAGGAGCATCCTGTCGTTGCAGTCGAAAGGCCAGATCATGACCGGTGAAGCACACGCATCCGAAGAATATGAGGCACGCCTTGAAGCCAGCGCGGATTCCCCGCTGAAGGCAGCCGGCCGGTGGGCCGCAGCTATCGCCTCCGCAACGCTCGGCGATGCGGAATTTGAAGCGCGCGGAGCCGAGGTAGTCGTTCATTCCTTGAAAAATGATGCAATTCTGTTGCGCATGCAAACCTCCAACCTTGAAGAAGCCGAACGCTTGATCGTTCAGATTCGCAAGGATCTGGAGGAGTTGAGCACCGCTGAGTTCGTTGAAGAGTGGGGCCAAGGAAATACGGGAGGCGGAAAGCACCTCTCGGAATAGGGCCGGCGCCTAGCGCTCGACCAGCACACCGTCCGCGTCGGCGTACACCATGGCGCCGGGGCGGATGGTGACCGCGTCAATTTCGAGGTTCAGATCGCTGAATCCGCCGCCGCGTTTCACGGTTTTGCGTGGGTTGCTCCCCAACGCCTTGATGCCAAGGTCCAACTTTGCCAGCTCAACGCGGTCGCGCACCGCGCCGTTGATGATGACTCCGGCCCAGCCGTTATCCACCGCCGCCTGGGCGATCATGTCTCCCATAAGTGCGAAGCGCAGCGATCCGCCGCCGTCAACGACCAGCACCTGGCCTTCGCCGGGGGTATTCAACGTGGATTTGATCAGCACATTGTCTTCAAAGCACTTGATCGTTTTTGCAGGGCCCGAAAAGCTTTCGCGGGCACCGAACGACTGGAACTGCAGTGAAATCGACTGGATCTGCTCTTCAAATTCGTCGTAGAGATCCGCGGTGCTGATCGCTTCTTGCTGCATGGTTGCTCCTGGTCGATGAGGGCTAGAGTCTGGTACAACTCACAGCCTAACTCGCCGCAGAATTATTTCGACTTCAGTGTCTCGCGATATGAATCGGTGTGCAGCGCCCCCAAGCGGGAATGCTTGCGGCCGTAGCTGAGGTACACGATAAAACCGACAACCATCCAAATGCCAAAAACCGCCCAGGTGTTCGTGCCGAGATTGAACATCAAAAACAGGCACGCGGCAATTCCGAGGATCGGGGTCACCGGGTAGAACGGTACCTTGAAGGTACGTGGCGCGTCCGGCTGGGTCCGCCGCAGGAAGATGACCGCGACCCCTACCAACGCGAACGCGAAGAGGGTTCCGATGCTCGTGGCTTCGGCCAGCTCGCCCAACGGGATCAGCGAGGCGGTAATTGCCACCGCGCTGCCGACGATGAGAGTACCGATCACCGGGGTGTGGGTCTTCGGGGACACCTTGGCGAAGGCCTTCGGCACCAGCCCGTCGCGCCCCATGGTCAGCAGGATGCGAGTCTGCCCGTACAGCGTGGTCAGCACCACCGAGATGATCGCGATCACCGAGGCCAGGGCGAAGAGCAGCACCAGCCAGCGTTGCCCGGTCACCTCGGAAACGATCATCACCAGTGCTGCTTGGGCACCTTCAAACCACTGCCAGTTGCGTGCGCCTACCGCGGCCACCGCCACCAATACGTACACGGTGGTCACCAGAACCATGGAGATGATGATTGAGCGCGGCATATCGCGTTGCGGGTTCTTTGCCTCTTCGCCTGCGGTGGATGCGGCGTCAAAACCGATGTAGGAGAAGAACACCATCGAGGCGGCGGCGCTCACTCCGGCTGCACCCATAGGCAATAGCGGGGCGAAGTTCCCCGCGTCGAAGGCGGTGAACGCGACGATGGAGAAGAACACCAGGATCGCGATCTTGACTATCACCATGGCGGTGTTGGCCAGGGCCGATTCGCGGGCGCCCCGCGCCAAGAGCAGGGTGGCCAGGACCACCGTGATCAGTGCAGGCAGGTTGATGACGCCGCCGTCTACCGGACCGCTGGCCAGCGAAGCTGGCAGCTGCATGCCGAAGATCTCCAGCGTCTGGTTCACATAGGAACCAGCGCCCACGGCCACGGCGGCCGCAGAGACCGCGTACTCAAGGATCAGGCACCAACCGCAGATCCATGCCACGCCTTCGCCCATGGTGGCGTAGGAATAGGAATAGCTGGAACCGGAGACCGGGACCATGCCGGCCATTTCCGCATAGGACACCGCCGAAAGCAGCGCGGTCACGCCAGCGAGCACGAACGCGATCCAGATGGCCGGACCGGCAACGGGTACCGAATCGCCAAGGATCACCAGGATGCCGGTTCCCAGCGTGGCGCCGACGGAGATCATGGTCAGCTGCAGCACCCCGAAGCTGCGCTTGAGCTGCCCGAGACCGGCGTTATTTGCGGCCTCGGTTGTCATGGAGTGGATTGATTTACGTCGAATCAGCTGCTCGCCCAGTGGGGTGCGGCTACTTCTCGACGTCTGCTTCGTGTTGTTCACGTGTCAATCCTTGAAAATGGCGTTCTTTTTCGGTGCGGTGCGCTGACCGCCAAGCTAACGACAACGCGCTGGGTCCGCCTTCACGGCGGGCCCAGCGCGTTGTCGACGCGATGCTTAGTCTTCGAACTTTTTCTTCGGGTCGGCCGAGGACCGGTTCACACCCGTGCCCTTGCCCAGCTCAGAGTCGTTTTCCTTGCCTGCCATGGTGAGCACCGAGATGATCAGCAAACTGGCGACAAAGGCCACCCCGAAGCAGACCAGCCCGATGTCAAAACGAATCGGGTTTTGCGAGCCTCCGGTCGAGGAGATCATGCCGACCACTCCAGCGACGATAGCCAGCAACAGCGAGAAGCTCAGCGGGCCTTTAATTGAATGGCTCCACGGTTGCTTCTTCTGCGAGTTGTTTCCCACCAGGAACTCCGTTTCTACTTTTCCTGTTGACCTAAAAAGTATTAGTTGTTTTCGGTTTCAGTCGCCGCCGCCTTGGCGTCATGGCGATGGCCGAACGCGGCGATCAGTTCAAAGACCGCGAAAATTATGGTGCCGCCACCGATCAGGCCGAACATGCCGTGAGCATCCAGCGACGTGCCGAAGAGCAGGGCAATGGCCAGGATCATCGAAACCGCGGCGGTGACCAGCTGGTTGCGGAACGGCGGGAACTGCGCGCGCATTTTGACAAAGACGTAAAGCTCAACCGCACCGGTGACGAAGAATGCGAAGGCCGCGAGATACGCCACCCACATGGGGGTGGTGGCGAACAGGCAGGCAATTCCTGCCAGCAGCATGAGCCCGGCACCTAGCGCGTAGGCCCCTCGGGACTTCTCCGGAGCGGTCGGCACGGTGACGTACTGCCACATGAAAACACCGGTCACCACCAGCAGCGCGCCGGTCGCGTAGGACAGCACGGTCTGATCCGCGTTGATCCAGAATATCGAGATGAGCGAGTAGACCAGGGCGCCGAGTCCGCGCAGGAATACCGGGCGGAAGACGTCTTGGGCTTGGGCTGGGGTGGTTTTTGGTGCTGGCACACCCCCATTCTACCGGCGATAGAACAAAGAATCAGCCGAGTCAAAGCTAAGTCACATTTACCGGTGCGCCGGAGAGCTAGCCGCGACGGCGGATCAGGCTCTCATTGAGCTCGGCAATCGTTGCCGCGCCCATCAATTGCATGGCAACTTCTGCTTCCTTGGCCAGCAATTCGATGGCGCGACTCACCCCTTCTTCCCCGCCGGCCATCAGCCCGTAGAGATATGCGCGGCCGATCAGTACGAAGTCCGCCCCGGCGCATAGGGCCACAACGATATCCGCACCGGACATGATGCCCGAGTCCATGATGATCTCCATGCCCTCTCCGACCTCGGCACGGACTTCGCTCAACGCTTCGAAGGCGATCGGCGCCCGGTCCAGCTGGCGTCCCCCGTGGTTTGAGACCACCAGCCCGTCGGCGCCTGCGGCCTTGGCCTTCGCCGCATCTTCCGCGGTGAGCACGCCCTTGACGAAAAGTTTCCCCTTCCACAATTCGCGGATCCATTTAAGATCTTCGAAGTCCAGCGAAGGGTCGAACATGGAGTTGATGATGCTGGGCAGATCCGCGGAAGAATCCGAGAGGGAAGCGAATTTCAGCGAATCGGTAGTCAGGAAGTTGAACCACCACTCCGGGCGGTAGGAAGCATCGAGGACGGTCTTCAAGGTCAGCTCCGGCGGAATCTTCATGCCGTTGCGGGTATCCCGGTGGCGTTGGCCCGCCACGGGAGTGTCAACGGTGACCAGGAGGGTGTCGAAACCCGCCGTCTGGGCCCGGTTGACCAGGGCCGCGGACTTTTCGCGGTCCTTCCACAGGTACAGCTGGAACCACTTGCGCCCCTCGGGTGCGGCCTGGGCGACCTCCTCGATGGAGCGGGTGCCCATGGTGGAGAGACTGAAGGGAATGCCCGCCCGCGCGGCGGCACGGGAGCCGCCGATTTCTCCTTCGGACTGCATGAACCGGGTGAACCCGGTGGGCGCAATGCCGAAGGGCAGCGCGGATGGCGCTCCGGCGATCCGCGTGGACAGGTCCGCTGCTGCGGTTCCGTGCAGGATGCGCGGCAGCAGTTCGACCGAGTCGAAGACCTTGCGGGCGCGGGTTGCGGTAATTTCATTTCCGGCGGCGCCGTCCACGTAGTCGAAGGCCGCGGTGGGGGTGCGCCGTTTGGCAATGCGGCGCAGGTCCCACAGGTCCGCCGCCTGGGCCAGCCGCGCGGCCCGGCGATCGGTGGATGGCAGTTTGAACTTCATCAGATTGACCAGTTCGCCGAAATCCGGGAATTGACGCTTGAGGTTACCCAAAATTGATCCTTTGCTTCTCGTGCAATTGAATAGCGGTTATCTAGTAGCGGATTCGGCTCTTCGCTTGGGCTCCGAGGTAGATGGCGATCGCCGAGCTCAGGCAGCATAAGGCGAGGAATCCTGCCGGCAGGCTGACCGAGCCGTTGCCGAGCTCCAAAAGCGCGGCGGCGATCAGTGGCGAGAGTCCCGCCACGATGGCGCCATTCATTTCGCGGGCAATCGCGATGCCGCTGAAGCGCACTGATACCGGGAACAGTTCGGTCAGGAAGGCTCCCTGCGCCCCGGAAGTGCAGGGAATGACCATCCCGTAGCCCAAGGCGATGGCCAGGAAGCCGAAGATGAATTGGTCGGTGGCCAGCATCCAGAAGATCGGGAAGGCCAGCAGCAGCCCGGCGATGTTTCCGGCCGCGAGGATGCGGGCCGCGCCGTACCGGTCAGCCAGCCAGCCGCCCACCGGGGTGAGCACTACCGAGACGAGCGAGCCGAGCGTCACCGCAAGCAGTGCCTGGCTGCGTGCCATGCCGGAGCCAACCATCAGGCTGATGGAGAAGACCGCCAGGATGTAGTTCGTGGCGTTATGCCCGGTAATTGCGAAGAAGCCCAGCACAACCCGGCGCCAGTGGGATTCGAAGACTTCACGCAGCGGCAGCTTAGTTGCTCCCGCCAGCTGCTGGGCTTTGCTCATGGCCTGCGTGTACTCGGGAGTTTCTTCCAACTTGTTGCGGATGTAGAGGGCCACCAGGAAGAGCAAGGCGGAAACGAGGAACGGAATACGCCAGGCCCAGCTGAGCAGCGCTTCGTCCCCGAGCAGGGAAACCGAGAAGAAGCAGATGGTCGCCAAGGCGATGCCCAGCGGCGGGGTGGAGAGAATCAGCGAGGTGTACAGGCCGCGTTTTTTCGGCTCGACATATTCGGCCACGAGGGTCATTGCTCCGGTGAGTTCCGCACCGGCGCCGAAGCCCTGAATCAGTCGGAAGAGCACAAGCAGGCCGATGGACCATGCGCCCCAGGTTTGCGCGGTGGGCAGCAAACCTATGCCGACCGTGGCGATGCCCATCAGTATGACCGAGAGCAGCATTGCCGGGCGGCGCCCGAATCTATCCCCGAGATGCCCAATGACCGCCCCGCCCACCGGGCGGGCCACGAATCCCACGGCAAAGGTCGCGAAGGCGGCGATGGAGGCCGCCGAGCTTCCGGCTCCGGAGAAGAACAGCGGGCCGATCACCACGCTGGCCGCCGCCCCATAGAGCGCGTAGTCGTACCACTCAATGGCGGTGCCGATCAGGGAGGCCGAAATAGCCCGGCGGCGCTGCACGCGGAGCGGGTCGGAACCCAGTGTCGTTGTCTTTTCCATCGGTTCGTTCTCCTCCGCACGGATGCGAAAAGTCCTTGTTGGCTCGTGGCAAGCCAACGTAAGATACCTGAAATATATTTCAGCCAAGACTAGACTGTTCCTTGATTCCGGGAAAGTCCCGCGCCAAAAGTTACGCGCGATTCCTAAGGGTATAAGCAGAGAAATGAGGATCCATGGCTAGTTCACTCTCCGAGCGGCTCACGCTGGAGCTGCGCGAACGGATCGCTACCGGCCTGCTCGCCCCGGGCACCACGGTGATCGAACCGGCGCTGGCCGAGGAGTTCCAGGTGTCCAAAACGCCCGTCCGTGAATCCCTGCGCCAGCTGACCAGCGAAGGCCTGCTGCAGCTACTGCCGAAAAAGGGCTACCTGGTACGGGCGATCAGCATGGAGGACATCCATGAAGTCCTGGAACTGCGCATCCTGCTCGAACCACGGGCGGCACGGAATGTCGCGCGCTTTCATTCGGCGCAAACTCTCGCCGAGCTGCGCGGGCACCTCGCCGAACAGGAGCACCTGGCCGAGGCGGATCCCATTGCCTCGATGCTCGCCGCCCGCCGCTTCCACGAGGATCTCTCGGCGGCCAATCGCAATTCGCGGATCACCGCCACGTTGACCAAGTGCTTCGCCGAGACAGCCAGGGCGCACTACGTACTGCCGGCCATGCAGCCCTATATGTCCCAGTCCGCCGAGCTCGCCGAGCACCGAGCCATTTTGGCGGCCATCGGCGCGGCAGATGCACAAGCAGCGGAGAACGCGATGCGCACGCATCTGCAGTCCATCCACCGGGCCATGCTCGGACAGCTGCAAAACCCAGACTCGCTATGGGGCTAGCCGGTCGCTGTGCCCCTCATTGCCCTAGGCGCATCCACGCATCACCGCGGGCGCGCAGCCCCAGGGTGATGGCACGCGCCAGCATGTAGCCGATGGCGAAGACTACCCAGATCCACAAGATCGCCGCCTGCGGGCCAATCGCGAAGTGCTGCACCGCCCACAGCATGGGCAGATAGGCGAGCAGGTTGATGGTTCCGGCAATGCCCAGGTACTTCGCATCCCCGGCGCCAATCAACACGCCGTCCAGGACAAATACCAATCCGCACAGGGGCTGGGAGAGCGCCAAGATCCACAACCCGATGGTGGTCAGCTGGTGGACCTCGGTGTCCGGAGTGAACATCATCGGGAACACCCATGAGGTGGCCAGCAGCAATAGTCCGGTGCATATTCCAAAGTAAATCCCCCACCGGCTCATGATCCCGGTGAGCTGGCGAACCTGGGATGCGTCTCCTGCGCCGAGCTCCTTGCCAATGAGTGCTTGGGCGGCAATGGCCAGTGCGTCCAGGGCAAAGGCCAGGAAGGAGAAGATGGTGAAGACCAGCTGGTGAGCGGCCAGCGTCAGCTCTCCTGCGTTAGTTGCCACCACCACCGTCAGCAGCAATGCCACGCGCATGGTCAGGTTTCGCAGCATCAGCCAGGAACCCACCTGGCCGGTGGAAATGAATCCCGCCCAGCTGGGACGCAGGTGGATCTCAGCGGCCCGGATGCGCGGCACGAGCATCCGCAAATACACCAGCGCCATCAGCCACTGCGCGATCGAGGTGCCCAAGGCGGCACCGGCCACGGACATCTGCAGCCCGTAGACCAAGGCGAAATTCAGCACGATATTCAGCCCGAATCCCGCGGTAGCGACCACCAGCGGCGTTTTGGTGTCTTGCATTCCGCGCAGCACGCCGGTTGCCGCGAGGACCAGCAGCATGGCGGTGAGACCGGGCATCGAATACAGAATGTAGTCCACCGCAAACTCGAGGGTCTGGCCTTCGCCGCCCAGCAGCCGCACCAGCGGTTCGGCACAGATGAAGCCCGCCACCGATAAGACGATGCCCAGAACCACCGCAAACCACATGCCGTCGCGTCCGGCCGCCATGGCGCGCGCCTGCTGCCCTGCGCCGAGAGCGCGAGCGACCGCCGGGGTGGTGGCGTAGGCCAGGAAGATCATCAGGCCCACCGCAGTATGCAGCACTGTGGTGCCCAGGGCCGCGCCAGCCAGCTCCGAAACACCGAGGTGTCCCACGATGGCCGAATCCGCCATCAGGAATAGCGGCTCGGCGATCAACGCCCCCAAGGCGGGAATGGCCAGCACAAGGATCTGCTTGGCCAGCGAGGGGGAGGCTGTCCGGGACTTATCTGCGTTCACGAGTCCTACTCTACGAACTGATCGGCGCTCACGGCGATTCCCCCGTCTGCGCACCAAGGGTTCACCCCTAGTTTACCTGTGCTTTGCGGGGCAACTAGGCGGTCGCATTCCCGAGCTGAAATACTTCTGCTATGACTTCTTCCCCGAGTGCGGCTCCCGCCGGCCCGCCCCCTGCAGCGCCGGTCCGCGAGGTCTTCGCCGCTTTCCTCAAGCTGGGGCTCACTTCCTTCGGCGGCCCCACCGCGCACCTGGGCTTCTTCCGCGAAGAGTTCGTGGTCAAAAGAAAATGGTTGAGCGAAAGCGCCTATGCGGACCTCGTGGCGCTCTGCCAGTTCCTGCCCGGCCCGGCTTCCAGCCAGGTCGGCATGGCACTGGGCTTGCAGCGCTCGGGCACCTGGGGACTGCTCGCCGCGTGGGCCGCGTTCACCCTGCCCTCGGCGATCCTGCTGGTGCTATTCGCCCTGGCGGCCAATAGCCTGGATTCGCTGATCGGGGACGGATGGATCACCGGGCTCAAGGCGGCGACCGTCGCGGTGGTGGCGCACGCGGTGCTGGGGATGGCCAAGACGCTGGCTCCGGACGCACCGCGCGCAACGCTGGCAGTGGCAGCGATGGGAGTCGTGCTGCTGTTCCCTTCCCCTTTCATCCAGGTCGCGGTGATCCTCGCCGCGGGGCTGCTCGGCCTGCTCTGGATGCGGAACGGGGCCGAAGATTCGCAGCACAGCGATTTCAGCTTCGCCCGCCACTCGCGGCGCAGCGCGGTCATCTGCCTGGCGGTCTTTGCCCTGCTGCTGATCGGCTTGCCGGTGGCCGCCGCGGTTTTCGACCACCCGGCGCTGCAGCTGACCGAGATCTTCTACAGCACCGGCGCGCTAGTCTTCGGCGGGGGCCACGTGGTGCTGCCCATGCTCGAAACCCAAACGGTGGGCGCCGGGTTCGTGGAGCATGACGCATTCCTCGCCGGCTACGCAGCCGCCCAAGCCGTGCCGGGACCGCTTTTCACCTTCGCTGCGTATCTGGGAATGGTCTTCCAGTCAGGACCGAGCGGGGTACTCGGAGCGGGCATCGCCTTGCTTGCGATCTTCCTGCCCTCGGCCCTGCTGGTCGCCGGCGCGCTCCCGTTCTGGCAGCGCCTGCGCAGCTCGCGCACGGCCCGGCGGGCCTTGTCCGGGATCAACGCCGCGGTGGTGGGGCTGCTGGCCGCCGCGCTCTACTCCCCGGTGTTCTTGCAGGGCGCTTCCACCGTGCCCACGCTGGTGCTCGCGGCGGCCGGATTCCTGGCCCTGCACTCCTGGAGAATCCCGCCGTGGATGCTGGTGATTTCCAGCGCCGTGATCGGTTGGGCTCTGCTCTGACCCTGTGCAGCAACGGCTAAGCCGGTTAGGCTGGGACACCCCTGCGCCCTGGACCGGAAGTAGAACTATGGAACTGATCGATTGGCAGTGCGCCGCCTGCGCCGTTGAATTCGAGCCGGCGGCTGAGCCGCCGGATTTCTGCCCCATTTGCGTCGACGAACGCCAGTACGTACCGGATGGAATCCAACGCTGGACTCACCGCGCCGAGCTCTTGGCAGCCGGGCATCAGGTCCAAGTCCATGATCTGGAACCCGGGCTGACCTCGTTCAGTTCCCCGGATATCGGCATCGGGCAAAGCGCCCTGCTCGTGCAAACCGGGAACGGAAACCTGCTCTTCGAGGTGCCGGGACTGCTCGACCAGCGGACCTTCGAAGCGATCGGCGAGCGCGGCGGCGTGCAGGGGATCGTGGCCAGCCACCCGCACATGTATGGCGTGCAGACCGCTTACAGCAGCGCCTTCGGAAACGCGCCCATCTACATCGCGGCTCCCGACCAGAACTGGGTCCAACGCGCTAGCCCGAATGCGAAGGTCTGGTCCGAGCCCTTCGAACCGATTCCCGGGATCCGGCTCGAGCAGATCGGCGGGCACTTCCCCGGGAGCACCGTGGCCCTGTGGGCCGCGGGAGCCGCGGGCCTCGGGGTGCTGCTGGCCGGGGACGGGGTCTTTCCGGTGGCGGATGGAAATGTCACCTTCCTGCGCAGCTATCCCAACCGGATCCCGCTCTCCGGGCCGGTGGTGCGCCGCATCGCCACCCAGCTGGCCGCCCTGGAATTCGAACGGCTCTACAACAACTTCGCCAGCGTCGTGCCCGCGCGGGCCGGGGAGATCGTCGCGTTCTCCGCCGCACGCTACGCTGCCTGGGCCAGCGGCAGCAACGATTCGATGACCTGAGCTACAGCAGCAGGCGCACCAGCGGGGTGGCGATCAAGATGGTCAGCGCGACGCGGATGAACCAGATGATGACCATGTCGCGCAGGCGCAGCGGAATACTGGTGGCCAGCAGGCAGGGAACCAGCGCGGAGAAGAAGATGATCGCCGAGACGCAGACGATCGCGACCACCATGCGCAGCTCGATGGACTCATGCCCGGCGGCCAGCGTGGCGGGCAGGAACATCTCCGCGATCCCCGTCGCCGAGGCCTTGCCGACCAGCAGCGGATCCTCCAGGCCGACCACCCAGGCGAAAGGCGCAAACAGGTAGCCCAGCCAGTCGAAAATCGGGGTGTAGCGGGCCAGCAGCAGCCCGGCGAGCCCGACGGAGAGAATCGAGGGCAGGATGGCCATGGCCATCTTCAGCCCGTCCCAGATGTTCTCGCGCATATTCTTGCCGAAGCTCGGGGCACGGCCCACCGCGGCGAGCGCTTCCTTCCACGCGGTGGCCGCGCGCCGCCCGGAGATCTTCTGCTCCGCCAGGTACTCGACGCCCAGGTAGGTCTCATCCTTGATTCTGCTCAGCGGCGGAATGCGCACGGTGATCGCGGTGACGGTGAAGGTGACCGCCAGGGCGAGCCAGAAGTACAGGCTCCAGTGCTCCATCAGGTCCAGCGCCTTGGCCACGATGATCATGAAGCTGGCGGAAACCGTGGAGAAGCCGGTGGCGATAATGGCGGCCTCGCGCCCGGTATAGCGTCCGCCGCGGTACATCCGGTCGGTAATCAGCAATCCCAGCGAGTAGCTGCCCACGAAGGAGGCAACCGCGTCCACCGCGGAGCGTCCCGGGGTGCGCCACAGCGGGCGCATCACCGGCTGGCAGAAGATCCCTAAGAATTCCATCAGTCCGTAGCCCACCAGTAGCGCCAAGAAGATCGCGCCGATGGGAACGATGAGCCCCACGGGGATGACCAGCTTATTGAGCAGGAACGGGCCCATGCTCTCCTCGGTCAGCCACCCCGGTCCCCCGCCGAAGATCAGCACCGCGCCCACCGCGAGTCCCACCACGTTGGCGAAGGCAAAAACCATGCGCAGCTTCGAGGCCTTCCACCCGCCGTTGCTGAAGGGCAGGATGGTTCCCGCCAGCAGCAGCGCCAGGATGTAGTACGGCACCGCGGGCCCCAGCGAATTGCGGATGAAGGTCACCAGATGGTCAAGGGGAATCGTGCTCGTGCCGTTGAGCGTAATCGGCACAAAGAACATGATGATGCCGATGAGGCTGAAGACGATGAACTTGGTGACGTGGGAGAACCGCGCGGGTTGCGTAGTCACTGATTCGGATGCCATGGCAGACCTGTTTCTCGTTGGCTGGAGGGAAGCACACCGCTGCCTCGGGTCAAGTATCAATAACACCCGATCCAGCTTCGAAAATGTGACCCGCAGCTCACCAATTGTCCGAGACCCCAGACTTTGCAGGCAGAACCGGAGACCGCAGAGAAATGGCTCAGGGCGCACCCCTCTGGGTGCGCCCTGAGCCATTCAAATTGTGAAGATCTCTAGCGCTTGCGCGCCGCAACCCGTGCCAGGATCTCCTCTTCGGCCTGCGGACCCGGTTTGATGCCGCCGGGAACCTTGACGAAGAACACCGCGCCCAGCACCCACCAGGCACCGAAGATCAGCCACGGTTCCCAGCTCAGTGAGGCGGGCATGCCCGGCATGTAGAGCATGAACAAGGCCGCGGTCAGGAGCACCGAGGCGTAGCCGATGATTTCGCCGCCGCGCCCCTTGCCCGCCACGCGCAGCGGGCGATCCATCTTCGGCTCGCGGCGGCGCAGGATCAGGAAGGTCACCGAGACCAGGAAGTAGGCGACGATGATACTCGGGGCACCGGAATCCACCAGCCAGCCGAGCATCTCGGCTCCGAAGAACGGCGCGAGCAAGGAGATGCCGCCAATGAACATCAGCGCATTGGCCGGAGTCTGGTACTTCGGGTGCAGCTTGCCGAACCAGGCTGGAAGCATGCCGCCGCGCGCCATCGAGTAGACCAGCCGCGAGGCGCCCAGGAGCAATGAGTTCCACGAGGTCAGGATTCCGGCAAGACCACCAGCGATCAGCACCTTGGCCATGATCTCCGAATTGAATAGCGCGCCGAAGGCATCTGCAGTGGCAATGTCCGCGCCTGCCAGCTGATCCGCAGGCATGGCCGAGGCGGTGGTCAACACGACCATCACGTACCACAGGGTCGCCAGCACCACGGAGATCACCACCAGCTTGCCGATCTGCTTGGCCGGGATCTTCACCTCTTCGGCCGACTGCGGGATCACGTCAAAGCCGATGAACAAGAACGGCACGGCAACCAGCACCGCGAAGAAGCCGCTCATGCCCGGGGTGAAGAACGGCTCCATATTTTCCGCCGAACCGTTAGTGGCCGAACCGAAGATCATCAGCACGCCGATGACCAGCAGGAAGAGCACGATGAAGGTCTGCACGATGCCGGCCTGCTTCACGCCACGGATATTGATCCAGGTGACGAGCAGACCGGCGGCCACACCCACCAGCGCCCAGGTGAGGTTCACTTCGAACCCCGCCACGGTCCACAGCGGGATCTGGCCCATGCCGGGGAAAATGTACTCCACGGTCCGCGGGAAGGCGACCGCCTCGAAGGCCACGATGGTCACGTACCCGCCGATGATCCCCCATGAGCCAATGAATGAGGTGCGCGCGCCGAGAGCGCGGAGAATGAAGTTGTGCTCGCCGCCGGCCTTGGGCATGGCCGCGGTGAGTTCGGCATAGGTCAGGCCCACGATGGCCATGATGGCGCCACCGGCGAGCATCGCGCAGATGGCGCCCATGGTGCCGGCATTATCAAGCCAGCCTCCGGTGAGCACTACCCAGCCGAAACCAATCATGGCGCCAAAGCCCAGGGCCAGCGCATCCCAGTTGCCGAGAGTCTTCGCCAAGGTGGTTGGCGATGCCGAGGAGTCGGCGGTATGTCTGCTCATGTTGCACTTCCGTGTTGATGGAACGAAGTAAGGATCGTTAGCCATTGTCCGGCCCATCACAGGCGCGTATCCCACAGCTCACAAAATCAGGGTAACCCCAAGCGGTGAACGGTGTATTAAATGCGACAAAAGGTAGTTTGATGCCGCGGATTACCTCTTGTGCTTCAGCCCCAAGGCAAAGATGACGGCGAGTATCTGCAACAGCACCACGCACAGCACCACCGTGGGCCAGCCGTAGTGCATGAAGGGAATGCCGATCAGCCAGCCAAGCAGCGACGAACCCACATAGTAGAAGAGGTTGTAGAGGCTCGCGGCTTGGGCCCGGGTGGCGGGTGCAAGCACCGGCACCCAACCGCTGGCCACCGCATGCGCGGCGAAGAAACCGGCGGTGAAGATCACCATCCCCGCGATGATGGCCACCAGGTTCCCGGACAGGGTCAGCAGCAGTCCGGCCATGCTCAGCACAATGCTCAGCAGCAGCGCCCCGCGCCGGCCTGCCTTGGCGACCAAGCGGCCGCTGGCCACCGCAGACCAGGTCCCGGACAGGTAGGCGATGAAGACCAGGGAAGCCAAGGACACCGGCACCATGAATGGAGGTGCCTCCAACCGGAAAGCCAGGTAGTTGTAGACGGCGACAAAGCCGCCCATCAGCAAGAAGCCCTGCAGGTAGAGCAGCGGCATGCCTCCGCCCAGGGCCCGCTTGAATTTGCCTAGGATGGGGCGCAGGCCGCGCTGCTCGATGGGGGTGAAGCCAAGGGCCGCCGGGGCTTTGAGCAGAAAGAACAGCGTGCCCAGGGCCGCCATGACGCTGACCGCCGCGACACCCCAGCGCCACCCGGCCGGTTCCCCCACCCAGCTGGCCACCAAGCGCCCGGCCAACCCGCCAAGGGTGGTCCCGGAGATGTAGGTGCCGCTGGCCAGGGCGACCGCGCGCGGGGTCAGCTCGTCGGCGAGGTAGGCCAGGGCACTGCCCGGGACGCCTGCCAGCGCAATACCTTCGAGGAAGCGGACAACGAGCAGCGGTTCGAAGCCGCTCATCATGGAGCTGGCCAAGCCAAGGACCACCGAGGCCAGCAGCGCAATAGCGATGACCCGCCTGCGCCCGATGCGGTCCGAGACGATGGCCCAGGGTGTGACGGCGAGCGCCAGGCCAAGGGTGGCCGCGGAGACCGTCAACGCGGCCTGGGAGGAACTGATGTTCAGCTCTACGGCGATGCTCGGCAGCAGGCCCTGCACCGAGTAAAGCTGGGAGAAGGTGGCAACACCGCTGGCAAACAGGGCCAGCAGCATGCCGCGGTAGGGAACCGAATGCGGTTCGTGCCCGGTGAAGCTCAACCTAGACGCCGGTCGGAAGCAGCGGATAGACCAAGTAGAGCATGAGCAGAGCCATGGCGTTGTTGATGAAATGCAGCAGGTAGGCGTAGGCCAGCGACTTGCCCGAAAGGATGTAGGCCAAGGACATCAGAATGCCGAGCATCAGGTACGGCAGGACCTGGGCGATGGAGGAGATTCCGCCGCCGTTGAGGAAATGGATTCCAGCGAAGATCAGCGTGGAAATGAGCGCGCACACCCAGATGTTGAGCTTGCGTGAAAGCTTGCCGATCAGCAGGTGGCGGAAGAGGTACTCTTCGACAAACGGTCCAAAAACCGCGGTGACGACAAACATCACCGGGAGCGGCACGGCGGTGGTCATGCCCTGCAGGGCTTCCTGATTTGCGCTGATCTGCGGCCCGCCGAAGATCATCGTCACGATGGCGGAGCAAATAATTGTCAGCAGCCAACCGCCGGGCAGCATCAGCCATTTGGCCCACGGGTAGTACTTCATGGTTTTGAAGGAGTCGAAGAAGTGCGCTCCGCACTGGACCATGGCCAGGATGAAGAAGCTGGTGTAGAGAATCAGGTTGATTCCGAAGAGGGCTTGCTCTTCGGTTTCGAAGGCCGTGAAATATCCGGGGATCAGCCCAATGAGCGCCGCTCCGCCGAAGACGAAGAACACGACGTAGGAACCCACCGTCCACCAGTCACCGCGGGTCATCGCTCCGGGGTCGAAGACCCTTTGCTTGCGGCGTGGCAGGAAATACTGCTGTGGGTAGGGCGGGGGCTGCTGCATGTTCCTAGCCTATCCAGTGAGCGCACCGCCCCTTGCATTCACGGCCTGGGTTCGCCATTGATTCCTATGAAAAGCGACTCAACGTATCCGCGAGTGACACCGTCTGCCCACACTGAATATTGGTGTGGGCAGATGATGCCGCTCAAGAATCTACTTCGTTGACTCGGCCGTCACCAGATCGGAGAAGATCTTCGAGTAGCTCACCCCGGCAATGGCCGCACCGATCAGCGGAGCCACGATGAACAGCCATACCTGGCCCAGCGCTTCCGGTCCGGCGAACCAGGCAACACCCAAGGACCGAGCCGGATTGACCGAGGTATTGGTGATCGGGATGGAGATCAGGTGAATCAGGGTCAAAGACAGACCGATGGAAACCCCGGCGAAACCTGCCGGCGCGCGCCGGTCGGTTGATCCGAGAATCACGTACAGGAAGATCGCGGTCAGCACGATTTCGGCAACCAGAGCCGAAACCAGCGAGTAGCCATCTGGTGAGCGATCGGCATAACCATTGGAGGCAAAGCCCGACTCGACCGCGTTGAAGCCATCTTTCCCGGAGGCAATGGCGAAGAGCACGGCACCGGCCACCGATGCGGCGATGACCTGGGTGATCATGTAGGAAGGAACTGCCTTCCATTCCACACGCTTGGCGAGCGCGGCGCCCAAGGTGACCGCTGGGTTGAAGTGTCCGCCGGAAATATGGCCAACCGCGTAGACCATGACCAGCACGGTCAGTCCGAAGACAAGCGCTACTCCGAGGAAACCGATACCCATATTGACGGTCTCGCCGTCAAGGACCTGGGCAGCAAAGATTGCCGAACCGCAACCGTCGAAGACCAATACGAAGGTACCGAGGAACTCTGCGGTCAACCGCGAGCTCATGGTTGGTGATGATGACTGTGACATGTTTATCTCTTTCGAGAAGGATTTGCCGCCAGATAGCCACAGTCTATGCTTTGCTCTGCGCAAATTATAGAAACATTTGACAAAAATCGACGAATCGTTCCGGTGCACCAGCAGAATTCTGAAATACGGTGCCGCGGGTTCTTGGGCTGGGCGCAACAAATGCAAGGGACGGTGCCAAGTGGAAGTGCTATGAACCGATCGAAAAGTGCGCACAACGTTATGAGGAATGGCTGCGAAGGCTCAGCCCTTGTCGCCCATAATTCCTCGGTATAGGTTGATAACCCACGTTCCTCTTCGCTGCGAAGGCAACCACATGTCATTTCAGGCCTATCTCGATACGATTGAAACCAAGACAGGGCTCACCCCACGGCAGCTGTTAGCACAGGCTACTGATCGTGGATTCGGTTCCGCCACCAAAGCGACTCCAATAATCCAGTGGCTCAAGGAAGAACATGGTTTGGGTCGTGGCCATGCCATGGCCATGGTTCATGTGATCACCAAAGGTACGCAGATCAGCGACAAACATGTTGCTAGCGGCACAGTCCACGCAGATGCCAGTAATACTCTGTGGCTAGATGGCAAAGCTACCAATCCAAACGCCACCAAATGAACTCGTTCTCCCCCAACGCTCTGGAGCCCCTCGGCAAGTCGAAGGGCTTCAGCGCGAGCTTTCACTTGAAGTGAAGCTAAGGCAGAAATCTAGATTCGCGGAGCCGAAATATACCTTCGCAGTCTTTACCAGTACGAGACCAGCCAAGCTGGTACTAATCCACCAGCGTCAGCCCGGTGTTATCTGCTGAATCCTGCCACGCCTAGAATCCCGGCGTCGTAGTCCATGACCTGTGCAGTGGAATCTCGGTCATCGCTGAACACCGAGGCAAGTCCCGCCATCGGATCCGATCCTCTCCTCCTACGGGAACGTATTGCGCGGCATTATCGATGTCGCTGCGACTTTCAGTGTGCGCGGAGATGCGTCAGAGGAATGCTGGCGACCCATCGAAGAAATTCAGCGTGGTTTCGACGACTCGGGCGGGCTGGAGAAGACCAGCGCGAGCCCTCCGGATGTGAACGTGGTGAATAAAAGCCGCGGAAATACGGCCTGAATTTCTGACCGGAACATCAACTGAGATCGATGTGCGCGATGTCCGGAAGTGATAGTAACAAGTTTCTTTACTATCACTTTCTAGGAAAGTGATAGTAAGATATTTCTTACTACCACTTTGGAGGAACGTCATGGCTGATTCCCGAAACGCATCTGCTGCATTCGAATTCCCTCCCGTGAAGTACGAAACCCATTTCTGGAAACCCACAAATCCGCATATCTTCTCCAATGCCGAGGTTCGGCGGCAAACAGGCCCCTACGCCTCCGCGTTGCCAGCCCATATCGCCAATTGGTATCCCCAGCCAGAATCGTTAGTGATCACCGGGCTTGAAGAAGCCATACATGCCCTCCACGATTTTGACGTCTACTCACTGCTGAGACTTGGCACTGAAAATCCTGAGCTCGGACCCATGTCCAGCGTTTTACTCCGGACCGAAAGCTCCTCCAGTAGCCAGATCGAGCAGCTCACCACAACGGCTCGCCAACTCGCGCTGGCGGAGATCGATGAAGGCGATAAAGCCAACGCTCGAACAGTTGTTGGAAATGTCCACGCAATGGAATCTGCGCTTGCCCTTGCCCAGCAGATCAGTCTCAATAGCATTCTCTCTATGCATCAAAATTTGATGAATCAACAAATTGGAATGGAAGACGAAGCGGGCAAATTCAGGGGAGAACTCGTCTGGATCGGAGGAACAGACAACGCGGGACCCCGCGGTGCCAGCTTTGTTGCACCGAGCCATGAACTGATTGGCGACGCGCTCAAAGACTTAGTTGCATTCATTTCACGCACCGACTTACCTGCAATCGTCCAAGCAGCAATCGCGCACGCTCAGTTCGAAACGATCCACCCATTCGTGGACGGCAACGGGCGTACAGGCCGGGCCTTGGTCCACTCGATACTGCGTCACCGACTGGTTTCTCAGTACACCACTGCACCGATCTCCGCGGGAATCCTCCGGGATACCGCTAGCTATTTTGAAGCGCTGGAAGCATTCCGTGCCGGAGATGCGGCCCCGATCATCCAGACCTTCATCAATGCCTCAATCTTTGCGGCTAACACTGGCAAGGAACTGATCGACTCACTGGCTGCACAGCTTGATGACTCCGCCACAAAGCTGGTTGGCCTGCGCTCAAGCTCCGCCGTGTGGAAGATCCTGCCACGCCTGATCTCTCAACCTGTAGTCAATGCCCGATATCTTAAAGAACAGCTCGGATTGGGCGACGCTGCCATCCAACGTGCGCTCGGTGTACTGACCGAACGCGGTGTGCTGGCCGAGAAGTCCGGACGAAGCAGGAACCGGATTTGGCAGCACGACGGGGTGCTGAAAATACTAGATGAATATGCGAAATCTCTGCGACGGTCCGCTGGAACAGC
>NZ_JBQSWU010000035.1:0-26208 GCF_052377485.1 Glutamicibacter sp. AOP38-B1-38
CCGTCCCTTTTCGCAGCTTGAATTTCTGAATAGGAGATTCCAGCAATTGCTAGTGGAAAATTGACGACGTTCAGTACCACAGAAATACCAATGCGCAGTTCCGAGACAAGGAGGAAAAGCGTTCACTAGAGTACGACTCGGGGTCTGGGGAAGATCGGTACGGAAATTCATGCTAAGGAGTCCGCTGCCTGTTGAATGGGGGCATGGCGGTCGATTTTCTAAGTGATGAGCAGGCCGCGGGGTTCGGCAGATTCCCCGACGAGGTATCAGCGGAGGACTTGGAACGCTTCTGTTGGTTGGACGATGCCGACCTGTCAGTGGTTGGTCGCCGCCGGGGAATGCACAATCGTCTGGGATTTGCCGTCCAACTGATCACGGTGCGGGCGGTGGGACGGTTTCTGACGGATCCGCTGGCCGTCCCGTGGCCGGTGGTGGAATCCCTCGCCGGGCAGCTGGGCATCGCCGATGCCTCGGTTCTCAAGTTGTACGCGCAACGGGGACAGACCGGTTACGAGCACGCCGCGGAAATTTCCGCCGTGTACGGGTATGTGGAATTCGCCGATCCGGCCAGGCACGAGGAGCTGAGGCTGTTCCTTTCGGCCCGGACGTGGACCTCGACGGAGGGACCGGTGCGCCTTTTTGAACGGGCGGCGCTCTGGCTACGCGAGCACAAGGTCCTCCTACCCGGCGTCTCCACGTTGACACGCCTGGTCTCGGAGGTTCGTGCCGGATCAAATGACCGCCTCCATTCCATGCTGGTCGACGCGGCCGGACCCGCCTTGATCCTGGAACTTGAAGGCCTGCTGCACGTCGGGCAGGGCTCCAGGCTGACCGCGTGGGAGCTGCTGCGGACCGGACCCTCGATGATGCTGAACCTGCTGGCCTCCTTGGCTGAGTATGAGCGTGAGCTGATCGTTGAGCGCGTCAACGCAGGGATCGCCGCGGCCCGGCAATCGGGCACCCGTTTCGGCCGGCCGCTCTCGGACCCGGCCGTGATCGCGGACAAGCTCGCGATCGCGAAGGACGCCCGCGCGAGGGGACGCACCGCAGAGGACGCAGCACGCTTGGTCGGGTGGAGCCGCGCGACGCTCTACCGCCATCTCGGGCAAGACTCCGGATCCGTCAAGGGCCAGTGATCACTGATTTCTCTGCGGAGTGCGGTCAAATTCTGAACGGCACATGTCCGAAGAGAAAAACCTCCGCGAGCGTCATTAACTTCACCCTCAGCTGGGGACCAGGATCATACGCTTAGCGCCAACCGCTGTAACGATGGTCCTACAGGCCAAATTTCAACATCCACATACGAAATCAATACCGGTCCGTCCTTAGCGTGAATTTCCGTAAGGATCTTCCCCAGACCCCAAATCCTGGTGGTCCTGCGCGTATTCTTCCTCAGTCATCTTGTTCTCTTTCCCGTTTGTGGACGCACACCCTATGTGTGCCAGACGGGAAGAAAGAAGGTTAGCGGGTTTCCTTGTATGCGGACGGAGACTTTTCCGGTCCTGAACGTTTTTGGGACGCGAAAGTTTCCCCGGCTTCAATGAGTGCCTTGTTCTTTGCTGACTGCTTTTCGGCCCAGGAGGTATCCCACCGCAACGGTTTGGATGCTTTCTTTCCCTTAACTTTTTTAGAGTTCTTGGGGTGGGGGTTCCTTTGCGTGGGCATTCTGTCTCCAACATGGTGAGTGTTCCTCTTAGTACTAGTTTGCGCCACAGCTTCTTCTTGGTGAAACGGGTGAGCGACAGGGGTTGCATCTTCCACCGGTCTAGTCATGAACTTTGCGTCCTATGGTGTGCCAGAAGGAAAATTTTTCTATCGAACCAATGCCTTTGTAATAGTTGCAATACCCCGCGCCCGGGTACGTCAGGTGTTTGCTGTGAATGGAACGGGTCATAGGCCAGAGATAGTCCTATTTATGGCGGAGAATCGCGCTACCGTCGGATATTTTACTTTTTCACAAGCCACCCCAATAGATGAAGTTGATGTGTGGCTCACGGTCTCCGGGGAGTCCTGGGTTCTTCTCTTTTTTGATAAGAAACTGTAATATGGTTTATATCAATCAACTGGAGGAAACATGAAATTCCGTGGAAAGATGGCCACCATGGCATTGGCAGTGGGCGTTGCTATAGGAGGTTCAGCTGCGTTGGCGGCGCCGGCATCGGCGGGTTATATTCCGAAGACCTGGAACGGAGGGGCGGACATGTACTAGGGGTCGCTTGTGAATTCGGAGAATATCTAGCGGTACGGAAGAAAGTTCCGCGTGATTGCTGGCATGCGGGCTCAGCGTCTGTCTAGATCATTCTGCAATCCGCGCACCCAGCCACCGAACGAACGATTTTCTAGGCGAGAGATACGGATGTAGGAACGGTTAGTGGTTTGACGCTGACCGTTCCTACACCTAGCGGGCTAGCGCAAGGAGGTCTGCGCGTAGATACTCATCGCGTCGGCGAGGAACGGCACCATGTCTGGGTGGTAGGCGTTGTGGAAGGCTGCCATGTCGGCGTTCTCCCGATAGTGGAGTGCCATTCCCACGTAGGCGCGGGCTGTTGGGACGTAGAATCTGCAAGCGATCCCATAGTGCAAGGCGATGAGGGTTTGTATCTGCTTGCTGCCGGGGTCTGCGCTGGCAACGAGAGGGCTCATCCGCTTATATAGTGCATCCCAGTCCGCGTGGACCAGTGGTCGGTCCACGTTTTCCCAGTGGTTGGTGGCGGCAAGGCTTTGTGTTTGTTCCTCGTTGAGCGCCTGTCGGCATTCGCTGAGATACGAGGAGCTGAGTGAATCGATGGTCATGGTTGTTCCTTATCAGTGGTGTGCGGTGATGAGCCGCGAAGTCCATGTAAAAAGGGCGCGCTAAAGGAGCGTTCCGCCTGAACGTGTACAGCAATGTCTGAACGCAGGAATCTGCGATCGACTTTCGCCGGCTCAGGCGGGTTTAGACAAGGCCACCATGGTTTGCACTGATAATCATCTGTTCACCATATCTTGTAATCCCCTCGCTATCTTCTCCGTTCGCTCGAACCCCTGGTCACAACCAACGGACATGGTTACAGGCCATGGACTGTTGACGGTGCCCACCGGGTCAGGGCTGTGCGGGAATGGAACGTTTTCGGCATGGTGGACGACTCTGTTTGCCGGGGTCACGATTCCCTTGGTTTCCGGCGGTTCCCTTGTCGGCCATTTTGTAGCATTAGTCAGTGCCGGTTTCTATGGGTCATCTTGCTGCCCTGTTGATGAGTTCCGTTACAGTTGTGGCTATGGGTGAGATGTTTGGGTACGCGCGCGTTTCGACGGCGGAGCAAAACGATGCGCTACAGCAGGACGCTTTGAAGGCGGCTGGTTGCTTCAGGATCTTTTCCGACCATGCTTCGGGAGCACTGGCCACCCGTCCCGAATTGGGCCGGCTGATGGAACAACTCCGTCCCGGGGATACTTTAGTTGTTTGGCGTTTGGACCGGTTGGGTAGGTCGTTGAAACATCTGATCGACACGGTAAACGTTCTGGAGGCCCAAGGTGTTGGGTTCAGGTCCTTGCAAGAGAACATTGATACGACTTCTCCCGGTGGGCGCCTGGTCTTTCACGTGTTCGGTGCCCTTGCGGAATTCGAGCGGGATCTGATCAGCAGCCGAACCCGTGCGGGCCTGGATGCGGCTCGCGCCCGGGGGCGTACCGGGGGTCGTCCTTCGTTGTTGGCCGGGGACAAGCTGGAGACTGCACGAAGCTTGTATGAGCAGGGCCAGCTCAGCGTAGAAAGTATTGGTGGCGTGCTCGGGGTCTCCCGCACCACGGTCTACCGGTCATTACGACAGTTGTCCGATTCCCCCGTGGGGCGCTCGTCCCGGCAAAAGCACAAGGACGCCTGAGGTGCCCCGCCGTCGTGTGTTGTCCGCCGCTGAACAAACGGCGCTGACGGAGATCCCCACTGATTCTGAGAGCATGAAGTCGCTCTATTTGCTGGATGCGTCAGAGTTGTCGTTGGTGCGTCAGCATCGTGGAGGGCCGAACCGGCTTGGGTTTGCCCTCCAACTTGCCCTGCTGCGGTTCCCGGGAATTGCCCTGGACGAAGAAACCGTGGTCCCATCTGAGCTGATCCGATGGATCTCTACCCAGATCGGTGCCAAGGAATCAGACTGGGCAAACTATTCGGCGCGGGCCATGACGCGGTGGGAGCACGCGTCAAAGGCCAAAGCGTTCTATGGTCTGTCCACTTATACCGTCGCTGATGCGGATGCCCTGGTCCAGGAATTATCGGCTATGGCGTTGAATACGACCAAGGGTGCCGCTGTTGCCGCTCATGCGGTGTCTTGGCTTCGTGAGGCCAAGATCGTTTTGCCCGCTGTAAGCGTGATCGAACGCGCATGCGCAGAGGCACTCACCCGGGCCGATCGCCAAGTCCAGTCAATGTTATGTGAGCCCCTAACTAACCGTCACCGGCGGCAGCTGGATAGTTTGCTGAAACGGCGTGAGGAAACATCGCTGACGTGGCTGGGTTGGGTCTTGCAGGCACCGGCCAAAGCAAAAGCAAAACACATCCTCGGACATATCGAGCGGCTCAAGAAGCTGACTTCCCTTGAGTTGCCGTTGGAGGCAACACGCCGCGTCCACCGGAACCGGCTACTGAAACTCGCCAAAGAGGGAACAGCGATGACGGTTGCCGATCTGGCCAAGTTCGAGCCCTCCAGACGACACGCGACACTTCTGGCCGTCTGTGCTGAAGCGGAAGCAACAATCCTGGATGAAATCATCGATCTGCACGAGCGGGTCATCACTACCTTGTTCAGGAACGCGAAGAACAAACAATCGAACCTGACTCAAGCCTCAGCGACGGCGGTGAACCAGAAAGTACGTCAGTACGCCCAGTTGGGTCGGGTCCTGCTCAAGGCACGCGAGACTGGTGAAGACCCGTTCGCAGCAATCGATGCCAACATCGGGTGGGACGCCCTTGCCGAGTCCATTGACGAGGCAACACAACTAGTCAACCCTGAGCGTGACGATCATCTGTCTTTGATCGCCGCACAGTTCCCAACGCTGCGAAAATATTCGCCAGCGTTCTTGGAAGCCCTGGAATTCCGGGCCTCACCAGCGGTAGCAGATGTTCTCGAAGCAGTGGTCCTCCTGCGAAATCTCAACACGACCAGGACCCGCAAAATCCCGGACACGGCCCCGACAGCTTTCATCCGTCCTCGTTGGAAAAGCGTTGTCTTCACCACCGATGGGATTCACACCGGATTCTATGAGCTGTGTGTGATGGTCGAGTTGAAGAACGCGCTCCGATCTGGAGACATGTGGGTCAAGGGCTCCCGGCAGTACCGGGACTTTGATGACTATCTCCTTACGCCCCATGACTACCACCAGCTCAAGCAGACCGGCAGCCTGCCGCTGCCGGCGCCGTTGACAGAAGAAGGGTTCTTGGCCCGGCGCCTCGCATTCTTGAATGAACGGTTGCAAGAAGTCCAAGACCAGGCGGCCGCAGGACTCCTGGACAGCGTCACAATCGTCAATGGACGGCTGAAAATCACTCCACACGAAACCGATGTTCCAGCAGGAGCGAAGCCCTTTGTTTCCAAGACCAGCGGCATGTACCCACGGGTACCGATCACTGACCTGCTCGTGGAAGTCGATTCCTGGACAGGTTTCTCTGATCACCTACCCAATATCAAGACTGGGCTCCCTGCCAAAGACAAACAGCTACTGCTTGCCGTGATCCTAGCCGACGGGATCAACCTTGGGCTGACGAAGATGGCCGAGGCCTGCACCGGTGTCACCTATGCCCAGCTCGACCGGGTCCAAGCGCACCACATCAGAGATGAAACCTACACCAGCGCCCTAGCCGTACTCGTCAATGCCCAACATGATCATCCTTTTGCCATGCACTGGGGTGATGGCACCACGTCATCTTCGGACGGACAACGCTACCGGGCCAGCAACAAGGCAGAGGCCACTGGCCATGTTAATCCGAAATACGGCAACGCACCCGGCCGGCTGCTCTACACCCATGTCAGTGACCAATACACCCCGTTCTACAGCAAACTCGTCAACGTCGGAGATCGCGATGCCACCCATGTCCTGGACGGGCTGCTCTACCACGAATCAGACCTGAACATCATTGAGCACTACACAGACACCAACGGCTACAGCGACCAAGTCTTCGCCCTGACCCACCTGCTCGGTTTCCGTTTTGCACCCAGGATCCGCAATCTGGCCGACACCCGCTTGTTCATTGCGAAGGGTAGCCCGGAGACACCGCTGATGGCACCGTGGGTTGGCGGCACGATCAATACCGCCTTGATCGACAAGCACTGGGACGAAATCCTGCGGCTGAGTGCCTCCATCAAGACCGGGACCGTGACCGCGTCGCTGATTGTGCGTAAACTCAGTGCCTACCCGCGCCAAAATGGCTTGGCCCTCGCGCTGCGGGAACTCGGACGCCTCGAACGCACACTCTTCACTCTCGACTGGATCCAGGACCCCGGGCTACGCCGCCGTGTCACCGCTGGACTAAACAAAGGCGAGGCCCACAATGCCCTGTCCCGTGCCGTGTTCTTCCACCGCCTCGGCGAAATTCGCGACCGTCCCATCGAAGACCAGCGAAACCGCGCATCCGGGCTGACCCTACTCACCGCAGCCATCGTGCTCTGGAATACCGTCTACCTCGAGCGCACCATCACCACGCTAAACAACACCGTCAACCCACCAGATCCAGCCCATTTGAAACACCTCTCGCCGCTGGGCTGGGACCACATCAATCTCACCGGCGACTACACCTGGCGAACCACCAAACCAGGAAAATACCGGCCCGTCCGCCACTCAAAACCCTCGTACCGCTAAATATTCTCCGAATTCACAAGCGACCCCTACTTTGAATACAAGGTCTGTGAGAGCGTTTCTTGTTGCGTTTGCGGCGGTCTGCGTCTTCGGCTTCAACATCCAGGTCATTGCGCCGTTGGCTGCCCGGGACTTGCTCAACGGTGCAGAGGAGTACGCCGGGTTGATTGTTTCTTCCCATACGCTCGGTTCACTGCTCGGTGCCGTGCTAGTTGCTCGTGCTGACCGGCATCTAAGAGGTTGCTATGCCGGGGGAAGCGTACTTCTTGGACTCGGATTGATCGCGTTCGTTATTCCTTCCAACGCGATGGAGACCATGATCCTTGTTTGCTCGTTGATTGCTGGTGTCGGACGAGGACTCACTTTGACCGCTTCGTCGACGATGGCTTCCACGTGGGGTGAGTCAACTGTTTTTCGTGAACGTCTCATTGCGTTGACTTCGATCATTTTTACGGCGAGCAATCTTGTAAGCGCGGGGATTATAAGCATGTCTTTGGCGTTAGGCAGTTCCACGCTCACCTTGTGGGTTTGCGGGGCCGGCTCCGTTGCAGCTGGGCTTTGCGCCATGATGATGCGATCGAAGTGGGACTCGGAAAATCGGTCTGAACCATCGGGACCCTAGAACCGATGATGACTACTTCGATAGTTCTAGCGCTCTTCCAGGGCCAAGAACTCATTGCTTTGTTGCCCACAGGGGAACGCTGTACCGGGCAAACAATCCCAGACCGAACGTTAATCTATAGTTTCGTCAGGAGAAGGTTTCTAACGCCTTCTGCTTGTGCTCAAGTTCCCTTGATGACCTGCATTTACCGGACGGTTTCTCCCTGCACGCTGGGGATGAGGATGTTCTCATGAATTCTGGTCCATCCTTGGGATTCCAAAGTGCGGGTATCAGCGTTATCTCGAACCAAGGAAGCTGACATGTTGCTTGGCATGGTCGAGGCAGTGACAATCAGGTCTGCTGCTCCCATGCCGCCGCAACCTGCAAACCATTGAGGGTCTGTTCCTGGTGGAACGACAATTATGCAACCTACCGAAGAATCATGGGACGCAGCAGCAAAATATCGTACCTGTTTGTGGGTTGTCAGAAGTCGTGAACTTTCCGCGTCAACAGTGTCGTCGAGCTCAACTCCCGTAGGCAGGACGTCGGCCGGCGTGCTCTGTGTCTCCAACGCCCGAATCCCGGTGTGCGATGAACATGCGCCGAGTGGCAACAATAAGCCGATACAAATGGCTCCGGAGAAAATCCTGCGAATACTCATTTTCATACCCCTTCAAACGGACATTATTGCAAGGGTATCTCAGTATCGGATTGGTAAGCCGAAGAATCCAATCGCGTGATTCGGGACGGAAGGGGATGCTTGGGAAAATGTTATCCATGACCCAATCCTGCCAGAAGCGCGGATCTAATACTGCGTGACAGAGATGAAAATTCAAGTGTCCCATATGCCGGTCCTTCACCGGACAGTTCACCGTACACCCTATACGGACACTTCATAGGTCACCATTAGCAAAGCAGCAGGTCAGCGGTTGGCGTGTCCGGTGGAGGACCCCTATGTGACACACTGATCTACATGTCTAAGATCATGGTCGGTTACGCACGCGTGTCCACGGAGGAGCAAGACCTCACCGCCCAGCGTGATGCCCTGGCATCCCTTGGCGTTGAACCCGAACGCGTCTATGTTGATCATGGCTTTACCGGCAGGAACAAGAATCGCGCAGGACTTCACGAAGCCCTCGCCGCCTGCCGGGCCGGAGATACCTTCGTCGTTACCAAACTCGACCGCCTGGCCCGGTCCGTCCGAGACGCCCACGAGATAGCCGACGACCTCGCCAGACGCGAAATCAGACTCAGCATCGGTGGTTCCGTCCACGACCCCACCGACCCAATGGGCAAACTGCTGTTCAACGTCCTGGCGATGATCGCTGAGTTCGAAGCCGACCTCATCAGCATGCGCACCCGCGAAGGAATGAAGGTTGCCAAGGCCAACGGCCGACTCCGGGGAAAACAGCCAAAACTCACCGTGAAACAAGAAACACACCTCCTCGAACTGCACGATGCCGGCAAACACACCATGACCGAAATGGCCGAACTATTCTCCATCAGCCGATCCACCATCTACCGGGCCGTTGAAGGGGTGGCTTGTGAAAAAGTGAAATATCCGACGCTAAGGTTTCTGGAACCGCGGCACTTCACCCTGATGAAGCGGTCTACGAACCAATGCTCCGCTCCGGGTGGAAACAACAGCGAAGCCGAAGTCTTGCCGAAGCCACCATCGAAGGCCGAACCTGCACCGCTTACATCAGGTGAACGTATCTTTCATTAGATGAAATTGCGGCCAGTAGGAAGATCTGCCCGGAAATTCACGCTAAGGAGTCAGCTGCCTGTTGAATGGGTTCCATGGCGATCGATCTTCTAAGTGATGAGCAGATCGCAGGGTTCGGCGTAGCCCTATCTACCGTGCCATCAAACGCGCCGGTGAGGCCGCTATTTAGATCCACAAAATTTCACCATCCACGTTGGAATGTCGTTAGCGTGAATTTCCGTAGAGATCTTCCCCGCACCCCAGGCCAGTACGGCGACGCTGAGCGACCGGAGTGAGCACAAGCACATCGTGATCTTCCGAGCAGTCTTACTTATCCCTATAGGGGTTTGTTTGCCTGGGCATCCCGAAGTGTTCCGTAAGCCGCTCCTCAACTGAGCTCATGTTCTCTGATGTACGCACGGCCGCGCAGGTAGGGTGTCTCTATGGGCACGAAAAACATGACGGTCGCTGGCGTTGATCCGCGCTATGTCAGTGAGGAAGTACCCAATCCCGTCTATCGGGTGGACTTCTGGGACGAATCCCGTGCCAGCCATGAGAACCGGCTGGAGAACGCGGGAAGCGTCGACGAAGTTCTGGCATGGGCGGAGGCGAACCGTCACGGACGCTATGTCGTGATCTGGGCCGAGTACAACTATGAAGGCGGCATAGGCATGCTCCGGTTGCGGGGGTGGGAACCAACTGAGGAGGGTTCACTCTCGGCCCAGGACCCCTACTTCTTGCAATGACCTCAGCGGCCAGTTGACCTACAGCAAACAAACCAGGAACCTGCCATCCATCGTGTCCCGCCTGAATCCGCAGTTCCCCTTGCGGACGCGAAATCGCAGTGCAGAGGACTTTGGGCACTCAGCGCAGTCGCCTTCGGAAAACGACATTTGGGAACCGTGGAATCATGCGGCCATTTTGTAACGCTTGCCGTGTACGCGCCACTGTAATGTCAATGTCATCAGGGCTTTGCGATACACAAGGCCCACGAAGGCCGGAACCAGGGCTACAAACCGGACAGAATATTTGGTCAACGGCTGCGCATTTATGGCAGAAAATCACACTACCGTTGGTTATTTTACTTTTTCACAAGCCACCCCTGACATCTCACCGTTGCGGTATGCACGGCCCTGGTTAAGGATCCACCGGTGCAATCGCCGCTCTGTGTCGTCTCCCTTGTGATGCGGAAGGCGGCGGTGGGCCTTCTGGAACTCTAGGACTTCAGCCAGTAGCTTTCGCCAACTGACTGTAGGCCGGTCCACTCCCCTAGCATCCAGTGCTGCCTCATGCTTGGCGCGAGTGCCTGGTGCGTATCTTTCTCTTGATTGAAAGTGTGCGTGGATTGTGGTGCATTGCCAGTGGCTTAGGTCTGATATTTCGCGCACGGTCAGGCCAGCGGCGTACATCATGTCCCATTCGGGATGCCTTGATACTTCCCAGCCAGCCATAAAGACAAAGCTACTCCAGCGCCTCGTAGCATTGAAGAGGCCCGCTGGGATATATCGATCTGATATTTCGTGCACTGTCAGTGCCGTGCATCATGTCCCATTCGGGATGCCTTGATACTTATCAGACCGCCATAAAGATAAAGCCACCCCGTCTAGGCGTTAGCGAAACGACACGACACGACACGCTGAGAATATTTAAATTATTTTTAAATTAT
Organism: Glutamicibacter sp. AOP38-B1-38; assembly: GCF_052377485.1. NCBI lineage: Bacteria > Bacillati > Actinomycetota > Actinomycetes > Micrococcales > Micrococcaceae > Glutamicibacter > Glutamicibacter sp. AOP38-B1-38. The sequence continues at coordinate 10,798 of NZ_JBQSWU010000035.1, forward strand.
TTTTGTTCTTCCCACTTCTGACACTCAAACGGTGCCAAGAGGCGTAAAGGTACCTTTCAGGGCTTAACCACCTTTTAGAAAGTTAGTTTTATGCCTGAATTTTGAGAGGATTTGGGTGAAAAAGGGGCTTTTGGAGAAACGGCAAATGAACTAAAGGTACCTTTTGCGGCTCGCGGTACCTAAACCGCACTTTGCCCCCTAAACCTCCGGACTCACGAGGAAAACAACCTCACAGAAACCTTACTTACATGGTGGTAGTTTCGTATGTAGTCGGAAACAGTTACAGACCCAACGGGTTCGGAACAGTAGAGCGAGGGAAGTAAACATGGCTGCAACAGGAAACCGCGGAGGCGGGCGACGGAGCAAAGGCGAGCGCTTCTTTGTAGGCACTCGTGTACCTGTGGCTCACCAGGAACAACTGAAGGAGGCTGCCGCACGCGACAACCTATCCGTTAGTGAATTCGTGGAGAACTTGATTGTTTCAGCTGTAAATGATCCCAAGCATGGTTCTGGACGTAAAGGCCCTGACCGTTTAAGCCTCACGGCTTAAAATAAGGAGCCCGCATGTAGCGGGCCCCTGGAAGTATGTGTTCCTCGTCGGGAAGCTTGCCGGCCAAAGACGAAGAACTTATTTAGTTAGATCCACAAAAAGAGGAAAGGAGGTAGAAAACCCAAGGAACCAGAACACTCGAAGAGCGCTCAGACTCCGACCTTATGAGCAAATGATTCATCATTCACACATCGGGCTTTTGCCTGCCATCCTTTTGAGAGGATACCGCTATCGTACAGCAGCTCTATGGTGCAGTTCCACTGTCGACCCCAGACACGGCTCGGCGAGCCGCCACGTTAACGTCCGAAGATGAAGCTGCATGGGCTTTATTGGCGCCACTTATTGCAGGCCAGCCTCGAGTTCGCATTTCGAAAGACGCTGGCAAAAATTACCCGCAAAAATTTGAACGTGATTTAGCATCGGCGCGTCCTATCCAACCGGCTGCCGTCCTCATTTATGGCCGTGACGGACTTTGTGCAACCATCTGTCTGGACTTCGATTCCTCAGCCGCTGGTGGAGAAGCTCGCGTCGCAGCTGATGTGCTTGCTGTGCAGTCCTGGCTGTTTGAACACGGGGCACGATGGATTGAGGACCAATCCCCCAACGGCGGCCGACACGTTTACATTCCGCTTGTAGAGCGCATGCCATTTCATCAGGCACGCAGCCTCGTTGAAGCGTTGGCCAGCCGTTACCCATCGCTGGACCCGACACCGCATCAAAACCTTCGTCACGGATGTATTCGCACGCCTGGCTCCACGCACAAAACTGGTGGCGCACAGAAGTTGGAAATGAGCCTGAAGATGGCTCATAACGTTGCTACTGAACGCAACGCGTTCTCCACAGTCAACTCATTGTGCGATTCGTTACGTATTGAAATCCAAGCTGCCAATGAAAGACGTGAAGCCGTTGCTGTGCCGGCCGAGACTGGCAGCATCGAATCAGGCACCTTGTCCCTTCGCATCGCTCTGATTGCCACCCAGGGGATCTACGACACCGGGCGGTACGACAGCCCTTCAGAAGCGCGTATGGCTGTCCTCGTAGCTTGCGCAGCTAGTGGTATGAAACTCACTGATGTTGAACGACGCATCAAGCAGGGCGCATGGCCAGGGCTAGCTCAGTTCTATGCCCGTTACTCCCCCACTCAGCGTTCCAGTTCCATGCGGCGAGATTGGCTCAAAGCCACAAAATTTGCTGCCCGCGAGTCCCAAGGACAGTATGTCCGTAAAACCAACACAAGCGGGCTTCTAACACAGGGGGCTAGGGATCAGGCTGTTTCTTCTGGTTCGAATTCTGAACATCGCTTTATTCGTACTTGGCGTTCCGCTCTGAATCTCGTGGAATCACGCTATCAATCAAGCCGTGCTGGCCTATCTCGCCGTTTGGTTCTTCGAGCCTTGGGAGCTGGAGCGCATATGACTGGAAGTCGTGTAGTTGAATTCGGGGTCCGCTCACTATCGATTGCTTCAGGTGTTGAACCGACAACCGTAGCGTTTCATCTACGAGCTTTGCGTAACGAAAAAGAACCGCTCATCCGGCACGTTGGCGAGGCAACAGGGACGACAGGCGATCAGTATGAACTGGTCATTCCTCCCGCGCTTATGGAAGCTGCGAGCAACGAAACTTGGCAGAAGGGTAAATTGCATTCGTTGCGCCCAGCGTTCAGGGAGCTCGGTGTCACCGCAGCATTTGTCTACGAAGCTTTGGAAGTTTTAGGTGGCACTCTTGGCGTCAGCGAGATCAAGAGCAAGACTGGGTTGAGCCGTAGCACGGTCCATGAAGCCCTCGAAGTGTTAGCTGCATGGGACTTGGCCGAACGCACCAAACAAGGCTGGGCCTTAGTCACCTCAACAAACCTGAGTTCTTTGGCAGAATCCTTGGGTGTTCTTGACTTGGTGCTCAGCCAAGTGTTGTTGTATCGCGAACAACGCGCTCAGTGGCGAGCCTGGTTGGCCGAACGGATCAACCGACTCCCCCAGCTTCTTGAGCCGGATGAGGACTACCCCTTCGAACTCTTCAGTGGTCCGCCTGATGATTGGTCACTGAGCGATATGGCGTTCCGGACTGCCAGCTGATAAACGCTTCGTTCCCTCCTTATCTCATCTGTAATGGTACCTTTATCACCTTTTGCTCTATTAGTACTCAAATCCACTGTCTACAAAATGTCACAGGTTACTGCGCCCACTACTACCCAAGCAGCGCTACTATTTCACAACCCAAATACCCATTCCTCTCTTCGCCGCGAAGATCCGACTACCCCAGGGCCGCTGAATGCTGTCCTGTTGAATTCGTCGAAAAAATCAAAAAGGTACCTTTAGTTCACTTTCCACTTTTATCACTAGGTTGCCGTGTCATGCGCTCGCTCCCCACTTCCGGAATTTTCGCTTACCAGCGCCCTTCATGGTTGCCAAAATCCGCATACCCATCACTCACACTCGTTGCGGGCGTAAGCGATTGCTACCAAAGGAAAGATAGCTCTAAAAGTACCTTTTGGTTACCTTTCACCTGCTAGACCCGCAGGACGCGCTTCCGAGATGTCAGCTTCGAGACTATCCCTATCCACGAATATCAGCACAATGAAGAACAAGAGTGCAAAAGGTACCTTTAGTATTTAATGATCATTTGCGACGTCTCGCACCAAGGGCCGCCATTCAAGCAGTTAGTCCCAACAGCCTGCACCTACGGCTGCAAACGGCCAAAGGAGAACCACCGACCATCTCATACGGCCCTACCAGAAGGGTATCTGGTGACGGAACAGTACTGTGTGAGCTAGTGAAAAGGTACCTTCTTCGCTAGGACTGCGATGCCGCCGCGGAGTATTTGTTCTTCGCTGAGGGAGTAGGCAGACCTCTCAATAACGAACTCATACCCACTGAGCCCCTGGCTACACCCATCGGATCAATTTAGGCAGGACGAACGTTCAACGCGCGCTTGATGAAAATTCAGTTAGACCTCGCAACCTAAACCGCAGGCTCTTTTCCTTGAAAGCTCTTTAAAGCCTTTGAAATGAAAAATGCCTTTGCGCCGTTGAGGCCAAAGACCCTATTGGTTAGTCGTAACGTGAATCTTCTGTTCCGTTGGCTCCTTCTGCGCCTTATGGGAAAAAAGTTCTTAAGTATCTAAAGGTACCTTTATGAAAAATTGTTCGTTGAAGATCCAGACATAATACCATAAAAGGTACCTTTAGTTCCAAAAGTTCACAAGGTAACCAGACAGTAGACTTTGCACCCATGCGTGAGCTCGATTAATATTGCTAGGCAACGCAAACAATTGAGACTGTTTGCAACGGAGGACTATTTGATGTGTCTTCTTATTAACAGTAACTACAAAATTCTAAAGGTCCCCGAGGTGTAAAAGGTACCTTTAGGATCAAAGGTTCAGAACAAGGTGCTGTTTCCTAGAGAGTCATTGACTCCATAAGTTTAAAATGTTCTAAAGGTACCTTTATCTCAAAATATACTTCAGTACCTTGAGTGCGAAAGGTACCTTTAATGAATCTGTAACTTTTTCTGAAACGTTTAGGCGTGGCGCGTGGCAAACAGCACCGCATCCCGTCTAGCGTGTGTTTAAGAAATGTGGTTTGCCGGCCTACTTCGCATACTTTTTGCAGCGCATTAAGCCGGCAACCCGTCATCGACGGCTTGAAAGTAGGCAATATGCCAGCGCGAATCATCGCAGTCTGCAACCAAAAGGGCGGGGTCGGCAAGACCACCCTCGTCACAGGTCTTGCTGAGGTGTTTTCACGCGACCATGGCAAACGGGTCCTGGTGATTGATGCGGACCCTCAAAAGAACACGACTTCAGCATTAGGCGTATACGACCCGGAATTCACCCTAAACGATGTTCTATACGGTGACGAAGAGCAGAATCATAAGATCACCCCAGGTATTGCAGCTGACGCGATCATTCCAGCGGGGGAGGCCTGGCAGGGTAAATTCCCGACCCTTTCCCTTATTGCTTCCGAGCGCAACCTTGCTTCCCGTGAACGTGACTCCATGATGGCTCGCGAGCGGCGTCTACGCAATGCCCTTAAAGGCGCGATCGACGATTTTGACATCGTACTAATTGACTGTCCGCCTTCTCTTGGCTTGCTCACTGTGAATGCCTTGACTGCAGCAACCCATGCGCTATTCATCAGTGAAGCCCGAGTTTCCTCCGTGGAGGGGCTTACCGAAATTGTCACCACTGTCGCCGAGGTACAGGAAAACCTAAACGACGAACTAGACGTTGCCGGCATTGTGGTCAACAAATTACGCAAGGGCCGAGTAGATCAAGAGCACTGGGTGCGTAAAATGCGAGAGGACTACGGCGAATTAGTGCTTGATCCAGGATTACCTGACCGCGAAATTTTTGCCAAGGCACAAGCGGCCGCGAAGCCGCTGGCTTCCTACGGAAACTCAGCATCATTGCTGCTGAAATCACTGAGACGAGTAGCGACTGCGGTATGGGAAGGGACTGCGTCATGACTTCCACTCCAACACCTGGACGCGGGGGAGACGCCGGGGCAGCTCTTGGACGACTCAAACAAAACCGTGGCTTGAGCAAGGCTGTAGACCGGAGTGTTGTGTCCGAAATGTCTGCGTCAGAAGATGAGCAGCAAACAGCGGCAGCAACTCAGGAATCTGCCCAGCAGGCAAAAGCGGCACAGATCCAACAGCCAGTTGCCCCAGTGCAACAGACACCTGTGCAACAGGTTGTTCCGGAACCGGAGCACGCTTCCCAATCTAAACCGCAACCCGCCGTGGCCAAGCCGTCCGAGGATCCAACTCCCAAGTCAAAGTCGCGCCGCAAAATGTCCTTGGCTCCCACAGACGATGAGCACGATCGTATTCGCCAGACGTTCATGGCAACTCGGCACATCCACCGCTACGCTAGCCTGAACGATTTCTTGCGGGCTTGCGTTCTGCAAGAAGTAACCCGTCTTGAGGATGAACACAATGGTGGGCAAGTCTATGTGTGGGAAGAAGCAGAGATACCAAAGGGACGCCCATTGCGTTTCTAGAATGTATGGCTTCTAGATTCAACTCGCTATTGTGCAGTGTGTCCGACATGGTTTCCTGGAACAATCGCTGAGAAGCTAAAGGTGAAAACATGCGCATCAGCATCAGCATCAGCATCTGTATCGTGACCGCCGATATTCACTAGATCAGACCACCATGAGTTCTTCTATAGGTAGCTTTCAATCCCAATGCGAGAATTTCAGTTGCGCCAGTTTATTGTCACTGGTTAGGAAATCTCCTGAACTCAGCATGTGAAGTCTGTCCTTTGGAAAGGTGATCTAGGAAGCGGCGCGGTGCCGGGTGCGCTGCCTTCATGACAGCACGCCGCGCCACCCAGGAATATGCCTCCTGCCCACCTTTGCACAGCAGAAAACAGTCGACCACCCGCACCCAAGTCACACGTTGCGGTACCCGAGTTCAATCGCCACAAGCGAGTGTGACCCCTGCGCGGCCTCTCAACAGTGTGTAGTGACGTTGAGCCAAACCGAAGAACACCGCGAGGAAGATCCGGGAACTGTTCACGAGCCACGCTTCCTGCTCATAGCTAATGTTCCGAGTAGAGAGAAGAACGCCGATGAACCGCAGAGCCTCCGAAGGACTCAAAGAAAAGTACGCGAAGTACGTCAACGAACAATTGGTTGCCGTGGGTGAACCGCCGATGACCGAACCATTTGAGCATTTACTTGCAAAAGTTGAGTTTGAGAGCAGCAACTTTAAGCAGATTGTCACGGTACTGACAATATTTCTAACTTTCATCGCGATCACGATCGCAACCGCTAGTGCCTCGGGAGCCTATCTGGGAAAAGAACTTCTTATTACCTATGCAGGGATGATTACTGTTCTTCTGGTAGTTGCAATCATATTTACTCATCCATCGGTGGCAGCCAAAAAATCTGCGATCGCTGTATATCGGCATCGTCACCCCTAAGCGGCTTTCACAGTCATCAGCTCCTTCCAATGGGTGGTGTAGCGAGGGCTGATCATCTCCCGGCGCATTTCCCAAGCTGGCCCTTGCTGCAGTCCTGCAGCGCCTAAACCAATAGCTTTCACCCCGTGCTCGCTACGGATCTGCTGGATCAACGGGCCGATCTGTTTCGCCTCATGCGCTGACACGAAAGGCACGAACGTGTCCTGCATCGCCACCGGCTGCAGATCCATGACCACCACACCAGCCCTGGCGTACTTCACCCCGACCAGGATCTGGGGGAGTAGTTGCTTGGCTGCCTTGGTGAGAACCACCGGATCAGCCGTCGGCCCAGGTAGCTTCACCGTAATGGCTGGCTGGTGATCCTGATGCTGGTTGAAATAGCTGGTCATCGCCCACGCACTGAGAATTCTGGCTTGCTTCTGGTGCTTGTGCAATCTTGCAGAGGCTTGCTGCGCATAAATCCCCATCACCTGCTCCATCCCCACCCGATCAGTGACCGGATCAGAGAAGCTGCGAGAGAAGATCAGCTGATCTTTGATCACCCGTTCTTCCTCCATCGGGATACATGGGATACCGCGCAACTCCAAAACGGTGCGCATCTGCACAATGGAGAACTTATCCCGGATACGCACCTCATCGGCGTCCCGCAGCTCTTTTGCCGTCCATATCCCCAAGCCCCGCAACCGTTTAGTCAGACGGGGACCGATGCCCCAGATTTCGACCGTCGGAAGGCGGGCTAACAGGTTTTCGGTGGTGGTCCGTGGGGCGCGGTCCCAGACGCACACCCCGCCTAGCACACTGAGTTTTTTGGCGCACTGGTTCGAAAGTTTGGCCAAGGTCTTCAAGCATGGGCTGTTGCAGGGAATGCAACTGGATACGTATCTAACCGTGGCCAATAGCCCGAGAACCCAGGAAACGGAACTTGCAATTTCAGCCTAGCCATTGAGACGTGGCATCGTCCATTGACAGTTGTTGCATCTATTCGTACAGTCATCGATTAGATGCAACATTTCCTGGACGTCAGCAACCTCCGGCAAGTGCTATCGCGCGATTCCGGAACCGCGGCCCTTCACCCAGATGAAGCGGTCTACGAATCGATGCTCGGCTCCTGGGAACAACAGCAGCGAAGCCGAAGCCTGGCGGAGGCTACCATTGCGAACCGCACCTCCTTCGTGAGGCGCTTTGTAGAGTACACCGGTTCCTACCCGTGGCATTGGCAAGCATCAGACCTGGATGAATACACCAGTTCCATGCGTTCCAAACGACTCGCGCTTTCGACCATCAGGCAGCGGCAGGGAGTTTTGCAGGTTTTCTGCAACTACCTGGTCAGCCCCGACTATGACTGGGTGGAGATTTGCGAGGCACAGTTTGGAGAAATGCCATCCCAGATCTGTCTGCCCTGGAACACCACAAAACACGTCGCGGACTACGAAGGTCTCCCGGCCAGGCGAGCACTGACCTTCGATGAGATCCAGACGCTGTTCAACTACGCCGATTCCCGGGTCGAAACAGCAATCCGTGATGGTCGCAAGGGTGCGCTGGCAGCACTTCGCGACGCCCAGATGTTCAAGACCGCCTATGCCTTCGGCCTGCGCCGGGCAGAACTGCGCGGCCTGGACCTACACGACCTGCACGCGAACGCACGCGTCCCCCAGTGGGAACGATATGCCGCCATGCATGTTCGATGGGGCAAAGCGAGCAAGGGAAGCGTGCCAAAACGCCGGACCGTCCTGCTTGTTCCGGAACTGTCATGGTGGATAGATGGTATGCGGCAATGGGTCGACGAAGGCAGGGCATTGTTCTTACCCGGTGACCTGCCAGCGCTCTGGCCCACCGAACGGAAAACCCGCGTGTCCCTCGAATACATCGACCGACGGTTCACGGCCCTGCGGCGCGAAGCCGGCCTCGACCCCGCGCTGACATTGCACTGTCTGCGCCATTCCTACGTCACGCACTTGATCGAATACGGCTACGCAGACCGATTCGTCCAAGAACAGGTCGGACACCAACATGCCTCAACGACGGCCATCTACACCTCCGTCAGCGGCGACTACAAGAACCGAATACTTGCGGACGCCCTGAGCCGCGTCAACACCCTGGAGATACCGTGAGCAAACATGTTGAGACCGTGTGGAACCTGCGCCGGCTGATGGCCGATCAGGGACTCTTCAAGACCACCGAATTGATTCCCCTGCTGGAGGAGTACGGCGTCAGCCTCTCCCGGGAGCAGGTCTTCCGGCTGGTCACCCAGACACCCGAGCGGGCGAACCTGAGCTTCATCGGCGCGGTGTGTGCCGCGCTGAATTGCACGGTCTCGGACCTGATCGAGGTCCACATCGTGGAAGAAAAGGCCGCCATGAACGCCACCGAGCAGACCCGGGGCTCCATCGGTAATCTACGACCGAAGCCTGCGAGGATCCACCGCCCGCCACCGGCCCCGCAGGGCTCATGAATTCCCCGCCAGTGGACCCGGACGTGGCCCTTGCCGGGATTATCCACGCGTGCAGGAAAGCGGCACCGGAGCTGCCCGATTCCGTCATTGCCTCGGCGGCTCTCCTGGCGTGCGGACCGAAGGCCCGCACACGCTTCGCCCGCGAACTGGCATCAAAACCCGACTTGCTCACCTCGGGCCGTTCCGATGCCTCCCCGACGGCGTACCGCCTGATCAAGGAACTTCGCACCCGAGGCTTCGAAAATATCCAGCTGCCTCGTTGTTCCTCCTGCGGGCTGGCCAAGAACCTTCCACACCGCGACGATCAGGGAGGTAAGCGATGCGGATCGTGCAACCGCCGCGCGACTACCCCTGATTGCACGTCTTGTGGCGAGGTCCGCAAGAGCGGATACCGGATGATCGATGGCGAACCCTATTGCGCGCCCTGTTGGCGACGCGATCCCCGCAGCTGGGAAATCTGCAGTCTCTGCGCAAACCCCGGAATCACCGTCGTCCGAAGCGCCTCCGGACCGATCTGCAAGGAATGCTACATCTATCCCTGCACGGCATGTTCCCAGTGCGGCGAGCTTCGCCCCGTTATGACACGCAAGGAAGGCATGCCGGTGTGCATGCGCTGCTACCAGTCGCTGCGCAGGTACCCCCGCATTTGCTCCCGCTGCGGCGAATACCGTATCGCACCTTATCTCCGCGAGGAAGGCCCTACCTGCCCCAGCTGCGCGGGTCAATACGATCTGGGTCGATGTGCCGGATGCGGCAACGACCGAAGACGACTCCAGGGCATCTACTGTGCCGTATGCGTTGCCGTGCGCCTTCTCCGACCGCTGATCTCCGATGACCAGGGCAATCTGCATCCACAACTGAAGGCCCTGGAGCGCTACTTGCTCCGGAACCCGGAAAATGCCGACACGGTGGTTAGCTGGGTCCGGCGCAGTCCGATGGCACGCCTCGTGCACGACATAGCCACCGGACACCTTCCGATTTCCCTGCGGGCGATAGCCGAGCACCCGGCAACCGGCGCCACCGGATACCTTGCCGCCTTGCTCATGGAATCAGGCGTCGTGCCCACCGAAAATTTCGACCGCATTCGACTCGAAGTCTGGGAAGAAGAGCACTTCGCAAGTTTGCCAAATCCAATCAACCGGTCGCTTCTCAAGCAATACGCCGCCTGGATTGTCAACCCCCGGTTTGCCGATGTGGCGCACCTCAGCACGAAGGATGAAAGCCTGCGGTATAGGGGCTCCAAAGCCCATCTCATCGCTGTCGCGGAACTCCTCGGCACGCTCGATGACCTCGATTTGGATCTCGGAACCCTGCCCCAGCGCACGTTCGACGGCTACGTGGCGACCCGTGGCAGGGCCGGCAAACAACTTACGCCCTTCATCCGCTGGGCTCGTACCCAAGGCTTGACGCGCCTACATAGCGAGTACCTAAAGAGTGTTGTGGGAACTTCCGGGACATCCGATGATGAGCGATGGGCATGGGCAAAGGATCTGCTCACCACCGAAGACATCGGATTGAGTGCGCGTGTCGGCGGGCTCCTTGCCATCATCTACGGAACAGCACTGACGCGCGTTGTCTCACTTCAACGCGATGCCGTCACGCTGGATGGAGACATCACCTACCTATCCCTTGGAACCGAACCAATCAAGCTTCCCACGGCACTCGGCGTGCTACTCAGGAAGCTTCTGGACACCGAGTCCGGATCGGGCCCGGAGAACAGCATATGGATCTTCAAGGGCCGGCGAGCAGGCCGCCACCTCACGACCGCGACGATCAGGGGACCGCTGGCACGAAGAGGCATCAACCTTCGCGCCGCGAGGAATGTTGCTCTCATGAACCTCGCCCGCGACCTGCCACCTTCGGTCCTGGCTGAACTCCTAGGGATCTCCATCTATGCTGCGGAACGCTGGAGCACCCACAGTGGCCACGACTGGACCGACTACCCCCGTTTACGCCTCACGACCGGACCCGTCTAGGCTTCTGGGCCGGATTCCATGCATCCTCGGCTGGGTGTGTAGCCAACCGCTACAGCGTTCCGTTTCACGCCCCATCATCGAACAGTTCACCGAATACCCCTTACGACACAGTCAGTGACTCGAAGTCGCAACAATGCATGTCAGGGATGGGTTTGCCCGGTGGAGGACCGTCTTACGGGACACTTCCAGTTTTCATTCCGAACAACACTTTGGTGGTGACAACACGACAAGACGTGAATCACTAATCGCGTAGATTCCGGTCATGGTGGATACCTGATGCATCTAAGAATCAGAAGCCGTAACACTATGTGGTTGTTTCAAAGCAACTACATAGTGTTGTAGGCGTTCTGTTAACTACGTCATCTCCTCGGAAGAAGTGCGCATAACTCATGCCTGAGCACCATTTCAGCCCCAGCCTTCATCAGTCCACTGCCCCGTTTTCGCACTTCGTTCGACACGGCGACACTGGATACACTGCCGGAATCATCGGTCAACGAACAGATGATGGCTCACTCGTTTCCGATGACGTCGCCGCGCAATGCGAGGCGATGATGATGAATCTAGAGACACTGCTGGAAGAGCTTAATCTGGACTTTTCGAATCTCCTGAGAACAACGATCTACCTCACTGATTACAAGGATTTCGGAACCATCAACGCCGCTTACGCTAAGCACTTGAATGAGCCGTACCCTGTTAGGACAACGATCCAGGTAGCCGAACTTCCACTCGGTGCCAAAGTGCAGATCGATACGATCATCGGATTCTAGCGATTGCTGCCCGCTAAAGGTTCCTCCAACGGCGCCCACGCACGATCGCATTTGGGCCATGTAGCTCGCCTGCATCACGACTTGATGACGGTGGGTGCCCCGATGCTGGCGATGTGGGAGACTCTGCAAATGAGACGTCGAATCGCCTTCACCGCCATCCTCATTGGGTCGCTGGCAGTTTCAGGGTGTGTCGAATCGTTTCCGGGAGATCAGAAGCTGCCTCAGGACCTGTTCAAAGCGGCTCGCCAGTCCGAACGAGCACCAGCTGGATTCCATGACGATGTACGGCGAAAATCGTGTGGACAGGTGACGCTCGGACAAGGCGAACAGGTTCCTACCGATGCGGTCGACTGCATGGATTCCGCCATCGGCCGTCTGGATGCTGAGCTCGCCGTCGTTTCGCTCACCACCGAAGGAGATCCGATTGTGGACTTCTACCGCACCTCGACAGGTACGCCAGGGGTAGAAGTATTCACCGACGGTGAGTTTGACAGCTATGGGTCGAAGGAGTGGGTACACCAGGATTGCCCAAAAACGACTACTCACACGTCGCTGCAGGGCTGCCTTGAGAACTAGTTCGGCCCGCCTCGTTTCGTACGCTACACATGTCCCGTAGGGCGTTCCCCTTGCGGGCTCTCCTCCAGCGGGGCCGGCTATAGGGCTTGGCTCCCCAGCTAGAAAAGCAGGAACAATGGGGTTTTTGGATAGGCTAGGAAAATGCCATCTTCTCTAGTAATCACTGTGCGTCCGCACTGGATCTCTTCAACGTTCCTTCGTGTCTTTGCTAAACCGTTCGTGTCCGTCGACGGTGTTGAATACCCCACGCAATGGGGCGTTCATTGGAAAAGCGTTGTAGAAGCTGGCGATCACGTCGTTAGCGCGGGCATCCGCTATCGAGGTTCTGAAATTCTCATGGGACAATCGCCAACGACTTTCACCGTGGGGAAAGACAACGAAACTACGCTGATAGCTCGCAATGGTTTGCTGAACCATACTCCGTTCAGCCTTACTAAAATTTCGAAGAATTAGTCGTACAACGATTCAAAGTCGTAGATGCCGGATCTCGGAAGTATCAGAACGGATATTGTCCCGCAATCCGTTGGGCTTACGGGAAGAGACAGCAGTACCCGTAGAGAATCTATTGGGTGGCGCTAGGCTGGCCACATGATGACGATTGTTGCAGCTCCAGCGGATCTTATTGTCGCAACCAGTGACGGCGTAGACGTACGGTTTGCCGGCATCGAGTCGATTGCCGATGTACCGATCGTTTCCGGCGAAACGCTGGGAAGAGCGGGCCTCAGGATCTACTTTCAAGGGATTCGCAACCACGAGACTTGGCAACGCGACGTCCGCTATGAAGAACAACTGGTGCAATGGGCAGACCTGAGGAATCGTGATGGGGCGGGAGCTGCGGGAGACGCGCCTTCAATGCCCGGCCAGCTCGTTCTTGGGCCGGTTGGAGCGGTCATCTCGGACGACGTGGGAACCACTTATCGATCGATTGCCGGACAGGTCGCCGGGAGTGCGACGGGGTGGGAGTCCACCTGGGTATATCTTCCCGAGCGTCCGAAGACGGCGCAGATCCTCACCCTTGAATTCACCCTCGATGATGAACCAACTGGCAAGACATGCCAAGTACGGCTGGACTGACTCTGGAATTGCCCGTTTTGGGTTCCTCTGCTGGGAGCGTACGCAACGTTATTTAGCGCTGCGATCCGAACGTCAATTGTTAATAACCCTCGCATTTTTAACCGGCATTGGGATTGTTTCCGAGTAAACGTACAAGCGATGCTTTTCGCGGAGCACCGAGCGGTTTCTCGGGCTCGGAGTCCATTTCTGCGAACAGTTCGAAGGGTCGCCCAGTCGCGTGCTCCTCCACCCAACGGAGCGCCTCTGATACGTCCCGCACCTCAACCAGTAGAAAAGCATCTAAGTTCCAGCCGTACCCAGGACGAGGTTGTTCCCAAAAATTTACTCGGTAACAGGGCCAGTCATCTGAGTCGCGTGGTTCCGCGTGAACTGTTTCTATGGCGCGCATGGGACCAATATACAAGCATGCACCGGTAGGCTACTGGTATATCCTGACGCCCTAGCTGCGTTCGACCATTGGAGCCAGTAAACAGCGTCTCAGTTGCGGTTCCCCTTGCAGGCGCTCCTCTAGAGAACCGCTTTGCGGGACGGCATGGGAGCATTGTGGAATGCCTACCTTTGACCTTCGTCCGCTGCCGGCCGGACAAGTGGAATTGCACGATGCACGACGGAAATACCGTTGGACCGTCCATCTGGAACCATTCGAGATTGGAGCCGCCACCGTCACAACGGCGCAGTACGCGCAACTGATGGGTAATAGCGAAACAGGCTCCCAATCACCTCTGGTAGATATCAATTGGTTGGAAGCCATCAAGTTTTGCAATGCAGCGTCAATGAATGAAGGTCTTGCCCCTGCATACATCTTCGAGGCAGGCGAGGTGACTTGGCAGACCAACGCCTCCGGGTACCGCCTGCCCACCGAAGCCGAATGGGAATATGCGTGCCGCGCTGGCACAGTGGGGCCACACTACGGATTCCTTGATGCCATTGGATGGACAGCGAATGACAAGCTAGAGGGGCCGAAAGAGGTTGGTCAAAAATTACCCAATTCCTTCGGACTCCACGACACCCTGGGAAACGTATGGGAATGGTGCTGGGATCTACTCGATCCGGCCCGCTACGACGATTACCGAGTCTTCCGTGGGGGAGGTTTTGCTGATAAGTCGTGGAGCGTGCGGGCTTCGACTCGTCGGGGTGGTGCGCCTGGGATGAGCCACCCTGATCTTGGTCTGCGCATGGCGCGGGGTGCTTTCGATGATGCACAGGCAGCGCAAGGCTGGTCAGCCGAGGCTGATTCTGAACGGGGAAAGATAACTGGCATGCTGCCATCCGGGTGGACGCCCCGGCGATACTGAGGCTGACCAATGCAGGCCAGCCCATATACTCGGCGGCAGGTGTCCCACAGGCGGTTCCTCCTACGGGCATGCCCTAGTCGATCTATATTGGTATGCCTCAGTCCAGCGGATGGATGGATTTACGCGTTTTTATCGTGTGACTCAATGTTTTCTCGAGACGAGCCCGCGCTACTTAAGCCGTTCGTAGGTGGCTTGAATTTTGTTGTACTCATTGATCGCAGTGATTTTCTGCATGTCCTCACCCGTGCCGTGAAGAATGCTTGAAGCAATCATGCCTAATGCAACTTTGTCGTAGGCTCCACCTTTAGTTCGCACGACTAGCTCGCCTTCAGCCGGGGACTCCCATGAATCGACGTAGAACGTCGGACCACTGAGTGCACTGATATTCCTGGCTCCATTCGCTCCGAGCCACTCATTGATTTTTGTATCCGCCCATTCTTGGCCGCCGTCAGTGCCATGTTCAAGTTCCTCTGCTGGGACAACTGATGGGCCGGGCGCGACTTCGTAAGCAGTACATCCAGAGAGCGCGAGAGCCATAATCAGGGTGGCACTCGTGACATTTTTCTTCATGGGTTCCTTCGATCTGACAACGAAGAAGAGTTAATCGATAGCTCTGGCATGAATCCAGCTTTGTCTTCTCTGCTGCAATAGTAGCGAGAAACCGGTTGGACTCCCGCTCGCGGAGGAAAAATATGCATGTTTCAGAGCGACGATTTTCTCTGCGAAATCAGTTAGAAAACCAGACTCTGAAGAACCGCTTAGAATTACGCCATGAGTTCAAAGAGATTCACGGCAA
>NZ_JBQSWU010000036.1:0-25730 GCF_052377485.1 Glutamicibacter sp. AOP38-B1-38
ATGTCTGTCAAGCCGCTTCCTGCACCTTTTTTGCTTGGGCCGCGACAGTCAGGATTCTGAAAATACGACGGGCAAGATAGCGCTTGACGCAACGTCGAATTTCCCTGTCGGTCTTGCCTTCGGAGCGACGCTTCTCGACGTAGTCGCAGGTCTCCGTATCGTAGGTCATCCTGGTGATCGCAGCCATGTGTAAGGCGCTGTTGAGCCGTCTGTCGCCGCCCCGGTTCAGCCGGTGGCGCACGGTGTTTCCCGACGATGCGGGGATGGGATTCACGCCGGCCAGACAGGCAAAGGCAGCCTCGCTACGGACCCGTCCCTCGTGTGACCACGCCACCAAGCATTTCGCCGCGGTCACCGCACGGAAACCCTTCTCCTCGAGCAAGGGTGCCGCCTCGCTGACCTTGACCAGCTCGTCCAACTTTTGCTCGTTAGACTTCAGCTGCCCATCCAGGTCCAGGATATGTTTTGCGAGGCGGACCGCCTCTGCCCTGGCGATACCCATGGCCAGTTCTTCCTCGCGCTCACGCCACCGGGAGATCTCCTCGATCTGGACCGGGGTGAGCTTCTTGCGGGCATCGATGTCGAGGTCGTTGCTTCGCACCAAGGCGTTCAAGGCATTGACCGAGCGCGTCCGGTCCTTGGACATGGATTCGCGGGCGGTCACCAAGATCCGCAAGCCCTGGCGGATCCCTTCATTCAGGCGGGGACGGCGCAGTTTCTCCACCGGCAACGGCAGCACGGCCATAGCAATCCGGTGGGCGTCCAAGGCGTCTGATTTACCGACGCCGCGGTTCTTCTTGGCGTCCATACGCGGGGCCTCGGTGACAGGGAATCCGTGGGCGGCCACGGTGCCGGCGAGGATCGCTCCGTAGGACGCTGCCCCCTCGATGACCCAGAGAGTGTCGGCGTCGGCGTTGGAGCGGCGAGCGACCCATTTGATGGCCCGATTGATACCGGCCGCGGTGGTCGGGAATGACTGCGTATCCAGTAACGCGCCGTTGGCGGCGTCGAGGATGGCGTAAACATGGTTGCGTGCGTGAGTGTCGACACCCACGACAAATGGGTGGCAATGAGAGACGATAGACAAAGCGGTCACCGTGCTTTTCCTCTTGAGATGGACTTGGTTGGTGGCCGTTATTGGCCGGTACCAGTCCGGGTAGGAATCACGACGGAACAGAACTGTGAGGGGTCACGCCCGTGAGGGCGGACAATCTTCTAATCAAGCTACCGTGGTGGGCCGGACGGGTACCGGCTGCCCACCCCCGCGAACGGACAAGTCGATTCAATGACACCGTGAGGGTCAGTCCCGTAAAGAGTCACATTCGAGGGGCGGAACGGCCAGTACCTATCCTGCCAGCCAGTCCCAGACCAGCTACAAACAAGCCTCACAGTCCCGTAAAACGTTCCTTATGTGAAACATTCGGAGAGAACGAAGAAGTTACCCGAATTTCATATGCTCGTCCAACGTCGGGCCCGTCTTGGTCGCGTTACTGCGATGATTAGAACGACGATTCCCGCTCCAGTTAAAGCCCATCCCAGTATGCCGAGATTGGTGAACGTAACAACAAGCGCTCCGGCAACTAAAAGCGCAATGGCTGAGGCCAGGCTCGTCCGTGCAATTCTGGTCATCATGAATTCAACTCTAAGGGATGAAACCCGTATCCACCTTCCCGCAGAAGGTCCCCCTACTGGGACTGCATAAACCGCCATTTAGAGCTGCAACTTAACCGCCAAATAAAGTTAACAGTCACACCCGGAGGTTTTCATCTGACGCAACGAATCAGAGCTCCCGGATGCAGCGAGGAGACCGGCGAGCGCTAGCCGCTGGTATTAACCGTCGCGGTCCAGCGCGCCAAGGCGTGAGCGAAAATCTCGGGCTGGTCGATATGCGCGTTGTGCCCTGCACGGTCCAGTTCGAGGAAGGACGCGTTGGGGTAGCGGAGCAGCAGCGCCTTGGCGTCTTCGAACCCGACGATGTGGTCTTGCCGCCCGCAGGCGATGAGCACCGGAATCTGCGAAATCCGGTCGCGGTCCACCGGCAGCGTCTCCAGGAAGTAGCGGGTGGACAGGTGCGCCATCGCGCGCAGGTCAGCGGCGAGCACCCCGGGCAGCACATGCCGCTCGAATTGTTCCCAGTTCGCGCGGGTCTGGATCACCGACATCTGCGCATAGTGCCCGGCATTGACCGGGCCGAGCTCTTCGAGCAGCAGTTCGTCTTCGTGCACCACGCTGCGCGCCGGCACCGTTCGTTCCTCGGCCGCCGGCCGGGTCACCGGAGCCAGCAGCACCATGCCGCGCACCTGGGATTCGAAGCGGTCGGCCATCTCCTGGGCCAGCAGGCCGCCGAGCGAATTGCCGATCAGCGCGAACGGGCGTGCCCCCAAGTGGTGTTGCAGCAGCTGCTGGAGCCAGGCGGCGAATTCGGGCAGACCGGCGCGGCCCGCCAAGGCCGGAGTCCCACCGAATCCGGGCAGGTCGATGTAGATGCGCTGCAGGTTGCCGGCAGCTTCCAACTGGTCATCGAGGGCGAAGAGGATTCGGTGGTCCACGCCGTTGCCGTGCACCAGGACCACTGGGAATCCGGTGCCGTGGACCGCGGCGATGCCCTCGGGCAGCGGTTGGGCCGGATGTTGCTCGCTCACGATACTTCCTTGCGTTGGGTGGTTCTCGCCGATGGAGTCGAGACTAATCGTTCGCCCCGTGCCGGGCAATGAAAACGAACTGCCGCCCGGGCCGATCCGGGGCATCCTGCACCGTCTGAACGGTGAACCCGGCGGCTTCCACGGTGCGCGTCAGCTCTTCGCGCGTGCGGTAGCGCAAGGTGGAATGCGAGAGCAGTTCGCTGCCCTCCTGCTCGAAGCGAAAGGTTTCACGGAAGCTGAGCAACTCATCGGCGTAGTCCAGCACTTCGATCCAGGTGGTGACCGGCCCCAGCGGATCGATCGTGGTCGTTTCGCGGGTCAATTCCGGCGTCCAATTCAGCCAGGCGCGAGCTTCGGGCCGCCGTGCCTCGAAAATCAGCCGCCCGCCAGGTTTCAGCAGCTGCGCAATGCGCTCAAGGGTCCGCTGCCACTGCGCGTCGTCGGTGAAGACCATCGCGACGTTTGCGGTCATCACCGCCGCGTCAAAATCTCCTGCCGGCACATCCGCCACCGTCCCATGCACCCATTGCACCAGCGGTGCGTGCAGCTTGGCGCCGGCCACCGCCAGGCTGGCGCCGGCAGGATCGACCCCGGTGACCTGCAGTCCGCGCGCGGCCAGTTGGCAGGCGAAGGTTCCGGTCCCGCAGCCCACGTCCAAGATCTTGCGCGCACCCACCGAGTCGATGATCTGCGCATAGGGTTCCAGGTCGCTGCGATCGGCATCAAGCCGGTCGTAGAGCCCGGCCAGCCGCGCATCGGCGAAGCAAGCGTCGGCTTCGCGCTCCTGGCTCATAGGTCATTTCCCGCCGCTGGCAGGACACAGAATTCGTTGCCCGAGGGGTCCTGATAGACGCGCCACGGCAAGTCGCCCCAATTCGGATGCAGTTCCGTGCCGCCGCGGCGAACGATCTCTTTTGCGATCGCCTCGGCATCATCGGCGGCTTCCAAACGCAGGTCCAGGTGCAGCCTATTCTTTTCTTGCCCCTTGGCCACCGGTTCGGGGCACACTTCCAGCACCGGCCCGCGATGGCTTGGATGACGCAGCGTTCCGGGCCGGCCCAGGGCGGTTTGCTCCCAGCCGGTGAGCCAGGCCCAGAAGCCGGCATCGCGACGCACGTCGGAGGAATCCAGGGGCAGCGCGGCGATAGGTCCGGTATTGCTATAGCTCGCGCGGCCCTCCATGACGCAGAAGGCGTTGTCCTCAGGATCTCCCAGCACCACCCAGGGAACATCCTGCTGCCCGATATCCTTGTGGCTCGCGCCCAAGGCGAGCGCACGGGCGACCACCTGTTCTTGCTCCTGGCCGCCGAGCAGGTCCAGATGCAGCCGGACCGGATCGCGCGGAGCTTCGGGAACACGTTGAAAGCACAGGTCGAGGGTTGGCCCGTCGGGGATGTGCAGGCGTGTTTCGAATCCGCTGGCGTCCTCGTCCAAGAATTCGCAACCCAGCAGCTCTTGCCAGAATCGACCGAGTCGTTGCGGATCTACCGAGTCAAAAACGATGTTTTCCAGGTACATGCGCCCAGCCTACCGTGACAGGAGACGCTGGATCGTGCGCGGCGAAACCCATCGCGGGACTTGACGCTGGTATTGGAAATAACGCTGGCCGAAGGCCTTTTCGAGCGCTGCTTCCTCGGCAGGAATCTGCACCTTGTCCAGCAGCAGCACAAATCCCGCGGCCGGAAGCAACGCGAGCGCGCTGCGCCGCCACAGGGCATGCGCCAGGAGCAGCCCCGCCAGGCTCAAATACATCGGATTGCGAGTCAAGGCATTCGCCGAGTCCGTCACCAGCTCGCTCACCGAGTCCAGCTTCAACGGGTTGATGGTCGTCTGCCGGCGGCGGAAGGCCCTGAGGCTGGAGATATCCAGGGCCAGACAGACCGGCACCAGCAATCCCGCGGAGACCCGTGAGCCGTGCGAGCTGTGGCGATGGCGCGACAGCAACGCCTGCAGCGCGCCGGCGCTCAGCGCTAGAACCGGCGGTGGAATGCGCAGCATCGACATAGCTCCTCTGATTCGCGGCGCGGCCTATTGCTTCGATGCTACGCGCGCACCGAAAACTTCGCGACCCGCACGCCCCATGGCCTAGCATCTGCGAAGGTAGGATCAACACAACCGGTCGGCCCAATATTTTCCAGGAGCATGCATGCCCTATCTAGTCGATTTCAAAGATGTGTCCACCGCGGGCCTGGAAACCTCACCGGTGGCCGATGCCCTCGCCGGATTGCGCGCCAATGAGGCCCGGTACCTGAAGAATAAGTTCGACCACGATTTCACGCTCAGTGCGGCCAGCGAAGTCCCCGAAATTGTCGACTGGGTGCACCGCATCCTCGCCGAGGAACGCGACCTGCATATCGCCTCCCCGGTGCTGCAGGCGAGCCTCTTCGAAGCCGATGGGGCCAAACGTGCCTACCTCTTCTACGAATCCGGCCTCTCGATCAACGTGCTCTACTCCCTGGAACCCGGTGCGAAGCGTGCGGTGGGCTTCAAGCTCTCCGAGGGGATGGACGTGCCGGAGGAACTTGCCCAGCGCTTCAAGTTCGCCCGGCAGAAGTCGAAACTTGCCGGAACCATCCGCGGATCCTACTTCGTGATCAAGGGCGAACACTAGCGGTCCGGCGGACCTCCCTAGCCAGGTTCCGGAAATGGATTTAGGCTAAGAGCCACCGGGCCGGGCTTCGGACCCCGAAGCGGCCCACCTTGCCGCACCGACGAGGATATGAGCATGTCGAGTTCCAGCACCCCGGCCTCTGGTTCCACCGCAGCCGGTTCGCCGCCGCGGGTCCGGCGGCGGATCCTCGCTTGGGATCCCGGCCGCGACACCGTCATTGCCTTGGGAACGCTGTTGGCGTTCTGGGCCTGCTATTGGGCCGGCAGCGGGTTCTTGATTGTCGGCATCTTGCTTTTCGGCACACTCATTCCGGCGCTTACCGTGCTCAGGCAGCGTCGGGAAGGCTGGGCCGGGCTCGGCATCACCCGCAGATTCCTTCTCCGCTCGCTGATCATCGCCGCGCTCCTAGGAGCCGGCTCCGCCTACCAGCTCATCACCACTGCCGCCGCGCAGCAGGTCGAGCTCCTCCCCCACCTGCTAGCCAACCTGTTGGTGTTCTGGGAGCCCTTCTTCGTCTTCGGTTGGCTCTATCTACGCTGGGAACGCGCCTTCGGCTGGCTGCCGGCTATCTTGCTCACCGGCCTCGGTTTTGCCCTGCAGCATGTGGGATCGGTCCCGCTGCCGGTGGCGCTGAGCTTCGGGCTGTTCGCCCTCGCCTTCGCGGTCGTCTTTGCCTGCGTGCGAAACCTCGCGATCCTCTGGCCGCTGTTCTACCCCGTGGCCAGCGGCATCGGCACCCTGCAGTCGGGCTTGGCAATGGGCTGGGACAGCGTCGGTTCCGCCGCCTTCCTGCTTGCCGCGCAGGTAGTCATCCTTTTCTTCGTCGTCCGCGGCCTCCGCACGAAACTGACCTTCTGAATCCCGAGGAACCCACCATGGAGCGATCCTCAGCGTTGGAAAGCGTCAAGAACTATCACCGGTCCTGGACTTCGGGCGATGTAGAACCGGAGGGCAAACGGGCCTATCGGAATTTCACCGCCGGATGCGCTCAGCAGTTGCTCATCGAGCGTATTCGCGAGAAATTAGCCGGCGTGCCGGTCCTGCGCGAGGTATCGATGTTCGGCGGCCACTAATTTATGGTCAATGAGAAGCTGCTGGTCGGCGCGCTCAAGGACGGGGCGTTATTGGTTCATGCTGACCCGGCAATCCATGCCGGGCTCTTGCTGCGCCCCGGAGCCAAGCAAGCGGAAATGGGCACCGGGCGGAGCATGGGGCCGGGCTGGATCCGGGTGGATGCCGCGGGCATCGATGAGGATGCCGCATTGACCTCCTGGCTGCATACCGCGCTGGAGTTCAACCGTGCGGCGACCGGCAACGGCCGCTGTACCCGGCGTTGGGCTACTCTTGCGGAACGGTGCCCACCTGCTTGGCCGGCACCCCCACGACGATAACCCCGGCCGGCACATCCTTGGTCACCACCGCCCCGGCGCCGAGCACCGCTCCATCGCCAATGCGCACCCCGGGAAGCACCGTCACATTCGCGCCGAACCAGACCCCGGCGCCAATCACCACCCGTGCCGGGTGCATATCCGCGCGCCGGCTGGGCACCATGTCATGGTTCAACGTGGTGATCACCGCGTTATGCCCGATCAGCGAACCCGCACCGATCTCGATCCCGCCCTGGTCTTGGAATCTTGCCCCGCTGTTGACGAACACGTTCTCGCCGAAGTGGATATTCTTCCCGAAGTCGGCGGTAAAGGGCGGAAACAGCTGGACGGATTCGGGCACCGTTCTCCCGGTCAGCTCGCTGAGCAGCGCACGGACTTCCGCGGGTGAGTGATAGCTTCCGTTCAATTGCGCCGCGATGCGCAAAGCCTCCTGGCTGGCGGCGTGCATCGTCTGGTGATGCCCGGAGGCTCCGGTGATGCTCTGGCCCGCGTCCAGGGCGGTTAGTAGTTCTTCGAGTCCGGGAATTTTGCTCATGGTTTTACGCTAGCGCACCGCGCACGGACTCCGGCCGCAATTTCCCTGCGTAGCGTTCTATGCTGGGTTGACCCCTCGCCGTCAGGAGCTGCCCGTGCTGATCACCGATCCGAACGCACCGATTCCCGTTCAACTGCGCACCGAGGAGTTCTTGCTGCGTCCGCTCACCGCCGAAGATGCCGCGTTGGACTACGCGGCGGTGATGGAAACCCGTGAGTCCTTGCGGCTCTGGGAGCAGGATGCGTGGCCAGCCGATGACTTCAGCCTGGAGGAGAACCGCGAAGACCTCGTCGAGCATGAGCGCTTGCACAACGAGCATCGCGCCTTTACCTACACGATGCTCGATCCCAGCGAATCCGAGTGCCTGGGCTGCGTGTATGTCTACCCGCCCGGCGCCAAGTTTCTGGACAAATCAGCCGTGAGCGCCGTGGGCCCCGGCACCTGGGCGCAGCTGGAGGCGGTCATCTATTTCTGGGTTCGTGAATCGCGGCTGGAATCCGGGCTCGATGAACGCCTCTTGGGTGCGCTGCGCCAATGGTTCACCGAGCAATGGCAGCTGCGCGGCACCGTGTATGTCATCAGCGAACCCTACGCGCATCAGCTGCAGCTGATCGAGCGCAGCGACCTGGAACTGCGGTTCACGGTGCGCGAGCCCGGGAAATCCGCGCCGTACCTCGCCTTCGGCTAGAGCCCTGCGCCGCACTTGCGGAGGAGGAGGGTACCGGAGATCGCCGGAGATTTGTGAGCGTATTTCGCAGCTGTTAAGCGGGGTTGAGATTCCTTGCTGTTTTTGGAATCGTGGCACGCACATGCCCTGATCTTGGCATGTCCACAACCGGAAGGAGAGCCTCGTGCTCACACTGACCGACCAGGCAGACACGATCGTTACCGCGATCGTCACCAACCAGTCCGAGGCGGCCGATGCTGGGCTGCGCATCCACCAGGCCGATGGCGCCGGAGCACCGAACGAAGCAGCCTTCGCGGTGCAGATCGTTCCGGCACCGGAACCAGCCGACGTGGTAGTTCGCGGCGAAGGCAGCCCGGTTTACCTCGACGAGCTGATCACCGATGAGCTCGACGACAAGGTGCTCGACGCGGCCGTAGACGAAGAAGGCGCCGTCAGCTTCCAGATCTTGCCTCAAAGCTAACCTCGGTTGGCTCCTTAAGCTTCCGGCGAGGGCCGCCCGGCCGGGCGGCCCTCGCAGGCTTTTTGGGCAGCGGCCCAGCGCTTCATCCGGATTCTCCGATCGCAGAATTCGCAGATCCCGCAGATGCGGGAAACAATGGCATTATGCCTTTCGCCGATCAACTCATCGGTGCCGATGTCGCCGAACAGCTCGTCCAAGAGATCCAGGCCGTCGTCCCCGATCACCCCTTGCAGTTCCTGCCGGCCGCCAGTGCGGGCCTGGCCGGGCTGAGCCTGCGCGAACGCGCCGATGCCCTGCGCGATGGACTGCTGGCGGAATTCCCCGAAGACTACGCACAGCTGGCCGCGGTTATCCGGCGGGCCAGCGAGCGTTCCGCGGACTTCACCGGTTGGATGATCTGGCCGGTGACCAGCGCGGTGGCGACCCGTGCGGTACGGGAGAATTCTTCCGCGGCCTTCGACGACGCTATGGCGCTGCTGGCCGCGCTCACCGGGAGATTGACCGCGGAGTTCGCCATTCGGACGCTGCTCACCCATAACCTGGACCGTGCCCTGGAGATCGCCGAAGAGTGGACCCGGTCCCCCGACGAGCACGTGCGCCGGCTGGCCAGCGAGGGCACCCGCCCCTACCTGCCCTGGGCGGTTCGCGTGGCGCAGCTCACCGCAACGCCCGGCCGCACCATCCCCATACTCGATGCGCTGTATCGCGACGAAAGCCAGTATGTGCGCCGTTCTGTGGCGAACCACCTGAACGACCTGAGCCGCGATGCACCGCAGCTGGTCACGCAGACCGCTCGCCGCTGGCTGCAGGCTCCAGAGAAAACCACCCTGCCGCTGGTGAAGCACGCGCTGCGCACCCTGATCAAGCGCGGAGATCCCCAGGCCCTGGCGGTCCTCGGATTTACTCCGGCGACGGTGGAGGTCGACGGTCCGCGGCTCGGCCAGCAACAGGTTCCGTGGGGTGGAAGCGTGGAATTCACCGCGGCCATCCGCAATACCGGCACCGAGCCGAGCGCGCTGGCCATCGATTACCTCGTCCACCATTTGAAGGCCAACGGGTCCACCAGCGCCAAGGTTTTCAAACTTGCCACGCGCACCTTGGCCCCGGGCGAAAGCATGGACATCGGCCGTTCCCATTCGTTCCGGGCGATCACCACCCGCCGCTATTATCCCGGGGCCCATGGGATCGCCCTGCAGATCAATGGGGTTCCCACGCACACCGTGCACTTCGAGCTGCTGGCCGAGCCGCCGGGCTGACATAGCGCGGCGGGCGGGGCACAATGTGGAATATGGATTCCAAAGAAATGCTCATCCAGCTGGCTACGCGCCCGCTGTCGGCTGCCCAGAACCTTCCGCCGCTCAGCGCCGCGCAGCTCAACGCGCATCCTGCGGGACACCCGAATTCCATTGCCTGGCTGCTGTGGCATAGCGCCCGGGAAATCGATGTGCAGCTAGCCGAGCTCAACGGCCGGCGCCAGGTCTGGGAAGACTTCAGCGAGCGTTTCGGGCTCGGCGAGATCGGGATGGGCCTGGGCTACGGGCATAGCCCGGAGCAGGCCAGGAGCATTGTCGTCGAGGACCAGCAGCTGCTGCTCGACTACCTCGAGGCAACGCTCGCCGCGCTGGGCGGGTATGTCCGGACCTTGGGCGAAGCGCAGCTCGATGAGATCGTCGACCGCGCTTGGGAGCCGCCGGTCACCCGCGGGGTGCGGTTGCTCTCCATCCTCGACGATGCAATCCAGCATGTCGGGCAGGCCGCCTACGCGGCCGGAACCCTGGCCTAGTCCGCGCAGCCGCGCCTCGGGCGTTCCGGCTCAGCGACCTGCTAGCGGACCCATTTGGCTAGTTCCGCCGCCGAAAGTTCTGCCAACCACATTTGCCATAGCGGGCCGAAGGTCACGCGGCGAACTCCGAGCGAGCCGAGCTCCGCGAGGTTCCCCGCGCCGTGGGCTTTGACCGGATGGGCGGTGACGTTGACCGGGATCTGCACCGCGTCGACAAAGCGCCGGACCTGTTCGGCGGTGCTCAGCCCCACGGGGTAGACCGCCCGCGCGCCGGCCTGCTCCATGAGCTTCACCCGCGCGATCGCTTCTGCTTCGGGATCCGCGAATACCTCGGTGCCGAACTTCAACGCGTCGGTGCGCCCGTTGATGACGAAGGAAACACCCGCCTCATCGGCGCTCTGGCGCGCGGCGGCAATGTAGTCGGCATGTTCCTGGCGCTCGCGCACGCGCTTTGACTCGGAGTGCACCACATCCTCGATATTCGCACCGGCGGCACCGGCATCGAGAAGCCGCCCGATAAGCTCCGCAGGCTCCAGCCCGTAGCCGGATTCAACATCAACGCTGACGGGAACGCTGACCGAATCCATAATAACCTGGCTGTGGCGCAGATAATCCTTGAAATCCATCTGTTCGCCATCGGCACTGCCCGTGGCATCCGCCACGGGGTGGCTTCCGATGGTGAGACCTTCAAATCCCGCACTGACCGCAACGTTGGCGCTCCAGGTATCCCAAACCGTGGGAAGGACCAGAGTACGGCCAGAATCGTGCAGGTCGGTGAGCTGCTGGGCAAGCTGTGTGACATCAGACATGTGGGTTCTCCTTGGAGTCGCTGAACAAGGCTCAGCGTACCAGTGACCGTATCCGCGCTCTAGGGTGGGCTTCAATCGGTGTTTTAATCCCAACCAGGCTTCCCGAGCTCTTGTAATTTTCTCCACAGTAAGCAATCGTTCAACGTAGGCGAAAAGGAGGACAGGGTGGCGATGCGCTCGGGACGTAAGCATGAGTGGGCAACGATCCCCAACGCCATTACGGTGCTCCGTTTCCTGCTGGTCATCCCCATCTGCGGCTACCTGATCTCCGATACTAGGCCGGTGCTCACCGCCATCTTGCTGCTGGCCTTCGGGCTGAGCGATTGGATCGACGGTTTTATCGCGCGCAAGTTCGGCCAGGTTTCCCGGCTCGGCATTCTGCTCGATCCCATCGCCGATCGCCTCGGAATCGTGGCCATCGCCATCGCCTTTGTGCTGAACGGATCGGTTCCGCTGTGGATCGGGCTGGCCATCTTCATCACCGACCTGACCTTGCTGTGCACCTACTTCTTCTTGCGCCTGTCTTCCCCGCCGGATTCGACCTGGCTTGGAAAGATCAGAACAGGGATCATGATGCTGGGCTTGGCCTGCGTTGCGCTGGGGCGCATCGATCAGCTTTCGGTGCTCTTCACCCCGGGTGTCTACATTCTCGCCGCTGGCGCCCTGCTGCATCTCGTCGTCGGTTTCGGCTATCTGCGGATCATGCGAAACGTCGCCAAGGAACAGCGCAAGGCACGCTGACTCCCACCGTGTAGAGGCAGAATAGTCAGATGGGATCACTTAATCGACGCGCACCAAAGACGAGTCAGCGAAATCCAATGAGCTCCAAGCGTACTTCGTCCGCGTCGCTGACCTGGACTTCGGCTCTGCGCACGATGCTCTACAAGGCGATCTTCGTCGCGGTCTTGGGGACCGTTCTGGTGCTGCTTTCCGCCACCGGGATGCTGACAACCACCAGCAGCATCAATGAAGTCCAGCGAGACGGCGCATGGTCCGGCAGCACCGTCGTCATCTGCGCGATGCTCTGGACCATCCTGGTTGTCGACTTCAAACGCTCGGATTCGGGCTTGCCTGCCAAGGGCCTGCCCCAACTGTTATTGCTCTCCACTCTGGTTGCGATCGCCCTGGTGCTGGTCTTCATGATCAGCTGGCCAATTGCAGTTGACCAGAACATCTACGGCGGGACCGTTGCCGCTTGGTACCTCTTCGACCCGCTGGCTTTTGGGCTGTCGGCACTATGTGCAATCGCCTCGTTCTTCTGGGCCTCGTTCGCTTTCCTCGGGCTGACGGCCAGCAGCACGACGGGCAAGCTCTGCGGCTTGGTGTATCTCTTGGCCGTCGCCGGAATCGGTGTCTGGCTCGCCTCCGGCATGTTCATGTCCCCGCCGGCCGAGGCGAATCTGGCCTTGTGGATCGTGCTCGCGGTGCTAGGCATCGCATTGCAGCCGATCGTGGGATTTTTCACCGGGCGGCAGATTCAACGCCACCTTGAGTCGAAATAGCGGCCGTCGCCGACCGGCAGCAGCCCCGCCCCCGGATGCGGCTGCCCGTGCCATGACCTGTCTTGGGGCTATTCCCGTTTCGGCCGAACTCCGCGCCGGCTAGGGCGCCGCCCGGCGGCGACGGAAATTGCGGCTGCCAGCTGGATCCCGGCTGATAGCGAGGCACCAAGAACCCACCACGTTCCGGTATCCGAGAGCACCGACCACATGACGATCGCCAGGCCCGCCAAGAACCCACCGAGGACGAGACCGGGAACCGGCAACAGCGCTCGGGCCCGGAAGAGCGGGACGAGGATAAGAACCCAGCCGAGCAGCAGTATCGCGATACCAAGCAGATCCCACGGCGAAGGCCCGTGCCCCTGGCTCAACCGGAAAACTGCACCACCGTTGTCGGGTACCGCCACGATGCCGATCCCGGCCAGCGAGAAGATCAACCACAGCACCAGCCCACGAAGCACGGCTCGCTGAATGTTCATCTTCCCAGATTAGCAATCGGGAAGCTCTTGGCTCACGCAACAGCAGCTAGCGACTGCCCGTGGAAGGAAGGCCCACGGCGATCCTGCCCCGCTCCGCCACTGACCCGGCGCCTGGTCAGTGACCACCGCAATCATCGCTGCACCCCGGGGCCTCCCGTTCCCCGGTGAGCACGGCCACCGGAGCGGCACAGCAGGCATCGCCCTTCCACGCTTCGATACCTTCGCGGACGGCAAAGACGGCGATTACGAGTGCGGCGGCCGAGTCCGCCCATGCCCACCCGAGCAGGCTGTTCAGCAGCAGGCCGGCGAGCAGGGCGGCGCTCAGATAAGCGCAGATGAGGGTCTGCTTGGAGTCTGCGACCGCCGAGGCGGACCCGAGCTCGCGGCCCGTGCGGCGCTCGAACCAGCTGAGCAATGGCATGACCGCCAGGCTCAACACCGCGATCGCGATCCCCACCGGGGAGTGCTCCGGCTCGCGCAGCCCGGACAGCGAAAGCACGGCATCTACCGATACGTAGGCAGCCAGGGCGAAAAACGACAGCGCGATGACCCGCAGCGCGGTCTTCTCGCGGCGTTCGGGGTCGGGCGCCGCGAATTGCCAAGCCACCGCCGCGGCAGAGAGGACTTCGACGATCGAGTCCAGTCCGAAGCCGATCAGCGCCGCTGAGGAGGCGGCCGAACCGGCGATCAGCGCGATCACGGCCTCGATCACGTTCCAGGAGATCGTGATTGCCACGACGATCTTGATCCGCCGCCGCAGCACGTCCTTCCGTGTCAGCGTGAGCTCCGCGGCCATCACTGCACGGCTCCCGCGTCGCAGCAGCCGGGAACCGCGCAGGCCGGATCCAGGCACGTCGCGCTCTCGTCCACGGCCAAGGTCACGTCCACCAGCGCGGTGAGCGCCGCGGCGAGGTGCGGGTCGACGATCTCGTAGCGGGTTTGCCGGCCCTCAGGCTCGGCGACCACGATCCCGCAATCGCGCAGGCAGGCCAGGTGATTCGAGACGTTCGAGCGGGTCAATTCCAGTTCCCGTGAGAGCACCGCCGGGTAGCTCGCCCCACCGAGCAGGGTCATCAAGATACGGGAGCGGGTCGGATCGGCCATGGCCCGGCCGAGCCGGTTCATGACATCCAGGCGAGAAGCTATAGTCAGCATACAATGACTATACAGCGAATGCTGACCAATACGTCAGGGGCTCCAGATCAATTGACCGAGCCCCTTGACACCGCCATGCTCCGCTCAACCGGCCCACTCGCTGCGCAATAAGCCATACACCCAGGAGTCGGATACCACGCCATCGACGATGCAGTCCTCGCGCAAGGTGCCTTCCAAGCGGAAGCCCAGCTTTTCGAGTACCCGAGCCGATGCGGCGTTGCGGGTATCGACCTCGGATTGGATGCGATTGAGGTCGAAGGCGCCGAACGCCCAGCGCAGCAGGGCGTGCGCCGCTTCCGTCGCATAGCCGTTGCCCCAGGCGGCCTGGTTGAGGCAATATTCCAGAGAAGCGCTTCGAAATGCCGGATTCCAGCTGTTCAGCGTGCACCAGCCGATGAAAACCTGGTCGGAGCGGCGTTCAATGGCCACGCGGGCACCGCTGCCTTCCTCCGCCATTTTTCTGCACCCCGCCATGAAGCGGGCGATCGACGCCCGGTCATCCCAAGGCGGCGAGTCCCAATAGCGCAGCACCTGGGCATCGCTTTGCAATGCGAAAAGGTCCTCCGCGTCGGCATCCGTGAAGGGACGCAAGCGCAGGCGTTCGGTCTCCATGGTCGGGGTCGGCAGAATCATGAAATCATTCTGGCACAATCTCAAGACTTTCAACCCGGAGCCTGAGGTTGAAGTCGTGGTTCGGCCCGGCTCGATTCGAATGCCTCCGCGAGGCCCGGACCGTGGGGATTCAGGCGCTTGCAGAACCACGCAGGCCGTCCAGAAAGGCCTTGGCCGCCGGCGAGAGATTGAAGCCGCTCCACGCCAGGTACTCGATGCGCGTGGGCCCGTCGCTGATCGGGATGGCGCGGAAGTCGCCGCTGTCGGGGATCACCGCCGGGGAGAGGAGCGCGATGGCGAGGTTGCTGCGCACCAGACCCAGCATGAGGTCGGTGCTCATCGCCTCGAACGCGACCTCACGACGGATCCCGGCCGCCGCGAAGGCAAGATCCGAGGGGGCTCGTCCGGTTGTGCCTACGGGGAAGTCCACAAACGTCTCCTCGGCCAGCTCCGCCAGCCGCAGTTCTCGCCGGCCGGCGAGCTCATGCTGCGCGGATACGACGGCGACGAGCCGTTCACGCGCCAGCACGCTGGCGTCGACCCCGCCGTGCGGTATCGCCCCGGGGAGCCCCAGCACGGCCACATCCATGCTTCCGTCGGCGATGGCGGCGATGAATTCGTCGCTGCCTCCGCCGCGCAGCCTGATCCCCACCGCTGGATGTGCACGGTGGAAGGCTCCAAGCACCGCGGGAATGTCGAGCGCCGTCACCGTCGGAATCACCCCGATGGTCAGCGTGCCGCGAATCTCTCCGGTCGCGGCGGCGGCAGCCGAGGCCGCGCGTTCGGCCGCGTCGAGGCTCAGCCGGGCCGAGACGAGGAACGCTTCGCCGGCGGCAGTGACTTCGACGCGGCGGC
Organism: Glutamicibacter sp. AOP38-B1-38; assembly: GCF_052377485.1. Taxonomy (NCBI): domain Bacteria; kingdom Bacillati; phylum Actinomycetota; class Actinomycetes; order Micrococcales; family Micrococcaceae; genus Glutamicibacter; species Glutamicibacter sp. AOP38-B1-38. Next base: position 15,517 of record NZ_JBQSWU010000036.1, read on the forward strand.
TGGTGCGGGCAAATAGGCTGAGACCCAGTTCGCGTTCCAGGGCCTTGATCTGGTGGCTGAGTGCGGACTGCACCACGTGGCAGCGTGCGGCGGCGCGGGTGAAGCTGCGTTCCTCGGCGACCGCGACCGCATAGCGCATCTGCTGAAGTTCCATGCATTCATGATTGCAGTTCATCGATTGCATGACAACAATGTGTTGGACTCATTCATCGGTGCGGCAGAAGATGAATATATGAACACAACGACGATCCCGCTGCCAGTTCCCGGCACCCTGCTGCCCTCGCGCATCGGCTGGACGCTGCTGACGGCGATCGCCCCGGCCGTATGGGGCACGACCTACATCGTCACGACGCACTTGCTGCCCGAGGGGCATCCTTTCTTCGCGGCGCTGATGCGCTCGCTGCCCGCCGGGTTGCTCGCCCTGCTGATCGCCCGGCGGCTGCCGCGCGGGTCCTGGTGGTGGAAGTCCCTGGTTCTCGGCACGCTGAACATGGGCGCGTTCTTTCCGCTCTTGTTCCTCTCCGCCCAGCACCTGCCCGGCGGCATCGCCGCCACCTTGGGTGCGTCGCAGCCGATCGTGGTGGCGCTGCTCGCCGGAGCAATCCTGCACGAAAAGCTCTCCGCATGGCGGGTCACCTGGGGCCTCGGCGGCATGGCCGGGGTCGGCCTCGTGGTGCTCGGTCCCGACGCGGGCCTTGATCCCCTCGGCATCCTCGCGGGCCTAGCCGGGGCCGCCTCGATGGGCACCGGCGTCGTGCTCACGAAGAAATGGGGCAGGCCCGAGGGCGTCTCGGCGATCGGACTCGCCGGCTGGCAGCTCACCGCCGCCGGACTGCTGCTGCTCATCCCGGCCATGCTCTTCGACGGAATCCCGCCGGGCATCGATGGCCCGGCGGTCGCCGGATACCTGTGGCTGAGCCTGATCGGCGCGCTGTTGACCTACGGACTATGGTTCTCCGGCATCCGCCGGCTGCCGGTGACCGCGACCGCACTGCTCGGGCTGCTTTCCCCGCTGGTAGCCGCAACCCTCGGCGCGGCCATCGCCGCCGAGGTCCTCACCCCAGGCCAACTTTTCGGCTTCGCCGTCGCGCTCATCGCCATGGTCGCCGGTCAACTGGGCCCAACGAAGAAGAAAGCACGGTTCCCCGCATGAACATTGCAGTTCTCGGCGCCACCGGCATGGCCGGCAAAGCCATCGCCGCAGAAGCCCTCGACCGCGGACACCACGTCATCGCGCTCTCCCGAGGGCACCACGCCGCACCTCGCCACGACCGGCTGAGCACACTGGCCGTTGATGCAGCCGACACCGCAGCGTTGCACCCGGTGCTCGCCAAGGCCGACGCGGCGGTGCTCGCCATCCGGCTCGGCCCGGGCGAAGAGTCCCGATTGGCGCCGCTCACCCGAGGCGTTTTGGACGCCGCCGAGCAGCACGGCACTCGGGTGCTGATCGTCGGCGGCGCGGCACCGCTGCGCTCCCCGACGGATCCCGGCCGGCTCTTGATCGAAGACCCCGACTACGTGCCCGCTGCGTGGAAGCACGTCGCGCAGGCCAGCCTCGACCAGTTCAAAACCTGCCAGCGGCACCCCTACAGCGGATGGATCTATCTGAGCCCGCCGGCGATTCTCGAGCCCGGCGAGCGCACGGGCAGCTATCGGCGCGGGCGGGGCACACTGCTCACCGATGAGCATGGCATCTCGCGGATCACCGCGGCCGACCTGGCCATCTCCGTGCTCGACGAACTCGAGGGCCCCGGCGGCGGCCAGCATTTCACCGTCGCGCAAGCCGCCTCCTGCTGATCCGCTCTCCCGGGCAGCCCGGCGGTAATTCCGGAATGCGGCGCATCGGCACCATGTATAGTTTCAGGCATGTCGAGTCCCGAGTCAGACAAGTCGGGGACTGCCGGTCACCCCGCCAGTCCCCTGAACCGCTAAGCACCAGCGCCGCACCCTGCGCGCACGCGTGCCTGACTTATCCGGGCCCCTGGCCGTGGTGACAAAAAGGAACCCCTTTTTTGATCTCTCACCTCGGAGTCCTCGATGCCTTTTGCTCTCTACCTGCTTGCCCTGGCCGTTTTTGTCATGGGCACCTCAGAATTCATGCTCGCGGGCCTGCTGCCCGCTATCGCCACCGAACTTGACGTGCCCCTCGGCACTGCCGGGCTGCTGACCTCCGCCTTTGCGCTCGGCATGGTCATCGGCGCGCCGGTGATGGCCGCTTTCGCCCGGCGTTGGCCGCCGCGGCTCACGCTGCTGCTCTGCCTTTTCCTCTTTGCCGCAAGCCACGTGATCGGAGCGATAACGCCCCTGTTCTCGATTCTGCTCATCACCCGCGTGCTCGGCGCCCTCGCCAACGCCGGATTTCTCGCCGTCGCACTGAGCGCGGCCGGCACGCTCGTGCCGGAGAACCAGAAGGGGCGCGCGCTGTCGATCCTGCTCGCTGGAACCACGCTCGCAACCATCACGGGCGTGCCCGCGGGGGCGCTGCTGGGCACGGCGATGGGCTGGCGCACCACATTCTGGGCGATCGCCGTCCTCTGCATTCCCGCAGCCATTGGCATCCTGCGCGGCCTCGGGCCCACTGCCCGGCAGCCCGCGGACGCTTCGGGTGCTCCGAGGCTGCGCCTGGAACTCGGCGAGCTGGCCACGCCGCGCCTGATCCTCGCCCTGGGACTCGGCGCCCTGGTCAACGGCGGCGCCTTCGCCGCGTTCACCTTCCTGGCACCGGTAGTCACCGAGCACGCGCAGCTGGCCGAAGGGTGGATCCCCGTCGCCCTGGTGATCTTCGGCAGCGGGTCGTTCCTCGGCGTCACGCTCGCGGGGCGGCTCGCGGACCGGCATTCGGGGGCCGTGCTCGCCGTCGGCGGACCGCTGCTGCTTGCCGGCTGGATTGCCTTGGCCTTGAGCGCATCCCATCCGGGCGCCCTGATGATCCTGCTGTTCGTACAGGGAGCTCTGTCGTTCGGCGTGGGCAGCACCCTGATCACACAAGTTCTGTACGCGGCTTCGGGGGCGCCGACGATGGGTGGCTCGTACGCCACTGCGGCGCTGAACACCGGAGCCGCCGCCGGGCCCGCGCTCGGTGCATTCGGCCTGGCCACCGGGCTGGGCCTGCTCTCCCCCATCTGGGTGGCCTCCGCGCTGACGGCGATCGCGCTGCTGATCATGCCCTTGGCGGGGCGCGCTCGGGCGAAGCATCCCGCGAACGCCAATTGCTGACGCGCTGCGGTGCGGCGCCTGCCGCAAATGCCCCGGGGCGCACAGCTCTGCAGCTCTTATTCAGCGGCCAATTCGAGGAGCCAGAGCAGCAATCATGCTGATGCTGTGACCGCAAGAAAATCTGCGTCGAGTCGCAACCCTGGCCTTCCGGGGAAGGGACGAGCTGGATATTATCCAGATATGGACTACGGATCGTGCGAATCGCGAATCCCGCTATTGTACCGTGGCGAAAACATCGACGGTCAGCCATTCGATAACAGATGAGCATTGCACGCCAGGTCTGAAATCCATAGAATGAACATCAGTTCATTCTATGGAGGTGTTCGTGCGTGTAGCAGAACAGAATCGGGCCTTGCGCGAGACTACGCGCCAGGCGATCGAGCGCGCCGCCGTCCGCATTTTTGCACGGCATGGATTCGCTGCGTCGAGCATCCGGCACATCGCGGAAGAAGCTGGGCTCAGCATCGGATCCATCTACCGGCATTATGCGAGCAAGGAAGTCCTCTTCGACGACCTGCTCAAGCAAGCCGCGGCCGGCCTAGAAGCGGTCTCCGATACTCTTTCGGGCGACGGCGATCCGCTCGCCTTAGTGCGCGGCTTCACACATGACTTCCTCTCCGACCTCGCGGGCGATCAAGAGGCAGCCGAGTTCTATCTCGTGATCAACCAAGGATTCCTGAGCGACACCCCGGCAGGAACGGCGGCACGGCTCGCGGCCGAACAGGGCTCTCTCTGGGAAGCCTTCGCCGAGCTCATCCGTCGGGGACAAACCTCCGGACAGTTCGCAGATGGCGATCCGGAGCAACTAACCGCCTATTATTTCGCAATGCTGTCGGGTATTGCGAACATGCGCCTGGTCATCCAGGACGCGTTGACCGACTCAGGCGCAGACGTTGTGCTTCGCCTACTAACTGGCGAGGGAAACCCATGATCGAGATCAAACGTGGCGACGAGCTTGGCGAGAACTCCCGCCGGGACATCACCGCGGTGCTAATCCACGGATTTGCCGACGACTTCAAGTACTTCTCGAAAGACCCGCAGGTTCTGGCGGACGCTTTCGAACACATGATCATCCTAGAGCGCTTCTATATTGCACTGGTCGATGGAGAACCTGCGGCGGTTGCGACCCTGACGGAAGGAGATCAGGAGTGCTTCAAGCCCAGCGGACGTGAATTTCGGCGTGCGTTGGGAAACTGGCACGGAGCAATCAGCTACTTTATCGTTCGGAGCCAGTTCCTCGGGGCCTACGCGGACGCACGGCCCGCTCTGGCCGAGATCGGCTTCGTGACCACCGTGCCACAACGTCAAGGCCAGGGCGTCGCAACCGCTCTGATGAAGCATTTGCTGCGGTTGCCTTACCAGGAATTCGTGCTCCGAGACATCAAGAATACGAACACCGCCGCGTTGGCGCTATACCGCAAGCTCGGATTCCGTGAATCGCACTCGCGCCCGGTGAAGTTTGCCAAGCGTGCCGGATTCTCGAACTATCTGTCGATGAGAATCCGGAGCTCAGAATAGCGAGGAGAACAATGGACTTAACGGAACCACTGTTTTGCGACTTTTCAAGGTGCTACTCCATCGCCACTGTGCTCCGTAGTAATTGAATGGCCCGTTGAATCCTGCGTTGAACCCCCTGAGCTCGTCCCGAATTGAGCGTGCTCGCGATTTTTGGGGATACCGCCATTCCCGCACCGTGTAGCTGCTTGCGAAAAGTCAGCCGATCCCAGCAGAAACATTCAATAGCCACGGGCAGGGCAACGCGCCCGAGGGTGGCGCCCGCACCGGATTCAGACGCAGCTCGATGGCTTAACTGGATTGATCAATTTCATCAAGGTGCCCGCCGGTGCTTGTTCCCTCGCTAGCCGTTGCGCTCGGCCAGGCACGTGCCGAGCCGGAGCAATTCATCGAGGGAACCGGCGTTGCGTTCCATGCTCTGCTCATCCATGACGCCCATGTCCACCTCGTAGATGCCACGGTCCTGCAGGTTCAGCAGGATCGCGGTCCCGCCGCCGTCGTCGCCGATCATGAAGTAGCCGGGCAGGTAGGCCTGCACCTCGTAGTCGACGTTGCGTTGCGCTACGCCCTCGGCCCCGAGGATGCTCAGGTTCCCGTCGGTGTACAGACCATTGGAGATCCGAAGCAAATCCACATACTCCTCGGGCAGCGGACCGCCATACTCGCTCCGCTCGGTTTCCAGAACAGCGGGCGAAGCGGGCGGATGCAGGGTGAACTTCTCGCTCAGTGCCTCTCTTGAGAGCATGGTTCACCCTTCCCACACAATGAAAGCGTCGCGGTCTAGATAGTGCTGGAACGCGAGGAGCAGCTCCGCGGTTGTCGCGCCAGGTCGCTGCGCTAGGGCGTTGGCGACGATGCTTTGCACGTCATCGATCGCGAGGACATACTCGTAGTCGAGCGCGATCGCTTCGGCCGGCAGATCCGTGGCGGCATCGGAGACGTCATCCACATCCCAGACCAGCACCGGCGCGGACTCCTCGAAGGACCGCCGGCCTGCCGAAGCATACAGGGCGTGCGTCCACGGCAGATCGCCCGCGGTCCGCAACACATCCCCCAGCAGCATTCTCATGGTTCTCAGCTTCCCTCGTTCAGACAGGCCAGTGGCGTGCGGCAGGATGCATTCGGAACTGCACCGCGTCGTCGCATAGGGCAAGCTCAGAATAGCGCAGATCCTCCGCTATGACTGCGTTGGCCTAAATACATGAATCCAATGGCGGCCGGCCTCGGAGGGGGTGGCCGTGGCCGTCCTCGCAGCGTCCAGTGACCAGGAACTCTCGTCGCTGTGGATCTGCGGCACGCGCTAGATTCTCTCGGCGGCACACGGCACAGTTCTCGCGTGGAACGCCGAGGAGGACACACCGAGCGCGGCCTGGCCCAACTTCACCGGAGCCGTCCGCAGCTGGCTCAGATTGCCCTGCTCCTGTTGCCCGCAGCGGAGGCATGGAAGGCGCTGGACTTGGAAGAGCGCTAGTGAGAGGACCAGGCGAATCAGCGGGAACGGACAGCTTATATTGTGCCATGGCTCGAGCACGCGTTCTGCAATTCAGGATCGGCCCCCCTGATCGATTTCTCCCCCCTGACCGTGCCAGAACGCAGACAAGCTTCGGGCCCGCATCGCCGTTGCCGTGGAGTCGCCGAGAGACGCCGTATTCGAGGTTACCCTCTGCCTGCTGCCGGAGGACCCGAATGCCGCCGAATCAGCCGTGCGCGGGGTCTTCGCCAAAAAGACCGTCGACGTGGTGGAGATCGGTTCGAAAATCAGGACCTCGCACGACTACACCTTGGTGTTCGAGCGGAATAGCAACACCATGGGCGCGCTCCACCCGGGCGTCTGGTCCTGCTTCAATGATTCGCCGGAGACGACACTGCAGGCCGTGCGCCGTGGATTCACTGGTCAAGCGCGACGGCACTACGACTTGTGACTTGCACGGCCTGACCTTTCGAATAGCATGTGCCCAACACCGGGCGAATGATGCCCCATGCTGGCGCGCAATCCGAGTTTCGTGCGCATATTGTCCATGAACCGACTCCGCGCCCTGCAGGTAGACCGGAGCCATTTTTGCTCGAGCCGCTTGGGCGCCGGTCCGCGCGGGGTGCTCGCCCAAACATTAGAGCCCCAGACGAGGGATTCAGCCGGAGGTTTTGAGCGGTAGCATCAATTCGGTTGCCATGCCCACGGGCGTTCCTTCATCTGGTCGCGTGATGTAATGCTCCACCACTGGCTCCTCGGCCATCTTTCGGCCCGAATGCGGAAGCCAGCAGCCGAACAGCCAAGCATAGCTTTCCGGCATATCGGCGTAGGCGCCGACGTGAGTGAATACGGCGTAGGGACCTCCGCGGATGGTGTACCTCGTCGGCGCAGCGGACTCGCGTGAGAGTGGCCGTGGTTCGCTTTGGAACCCTTTCGGGACGGTGACGCAGGCAAGTGATTCAAGTTCGGCTTCCGGAGTCTGCGAAGGATCTGATAGGTAAATCCCGTACATTTCTTCGGCTGCTGGGTCGAACCCATTTGCCAGCAGCCACAACCGTAGGTCGTGGTATGCGCGGTCGATCTGTAAGAACGATCCCCGATGCCTTACCGCCAGACACGGGATCGCCGGAATGTCTGTGTTCAACACCTCGAAACGCTTCGGATCATCCCGCATCCGGGCGGCCCGCAAATCGACGTGGCCGCCTTGCTCTCGATACTGGGCCGGGGTCATTCCGAGGCCGATCCGAAACGCGCGGGTGAACGAAGAGACATTCGGATAGCCACAGACTGCAGCAATCTCGCGGATCGGCCGATTCTCGGCAAGCAATATGACGGCACGCTGCAGCCGCACACGTTTCACCAGTGATGGCAGAGACTCCCCGAAAGCTTCCGAGAAGATGCGATGCCAGTGCCTCGGCGAGAACCCCGCGACCTCCGCGAGCTGAATCAGGTCCAGTGGCTCGCCAAGGTGCTCGTAGATATGACTGAGTACCACCTCGAAGCGTTCTTCGTAGGATATCCATGTCTGCTCACCGGGCATTGCAATCACCTACCTCAACATACTTTGAGGATACCCAACGGTTCTTCCTGTACTTCGACGTGAACGCGTGCTCGATCATGACGTGCAGTTCGTTTTCAGGTAGTGGCCCCTCCGCGGGGAGCAGCACCGCGCGCCGTCCGTCGAACTCGAGGTGGCCGGCCACCTGTCGAAATTCTGCAAGAAGCGAGGTGCCGCAGTGCACGAACATCGCTGGAGATCCGTTGCCGTGGATGCCCAGTCGTACGGCCGTTCCGACACCGTCATGCACCGGACGATACGCAGGCTGCCCCCAGGCCAGATACTCATGCAGCCCACCCGTCTGCGGAATTTTGGCGGCAACCGTGAATGCGATGCGCCGCACCACAATTAGTCGATCCGCAGCTGCGGTAGGCAGATTGGAGAAGGCCGCAGCAACCTCGGCTGGCATGGCAGGAATTATTGTATTCATTTCACCGGGTCTCTCGGCCAGGGTTGGCAGGTGAAGCAGGATCGCCATGCACTCCGAGATTGACGCTTGCCCCGCTCGGCCCGTATCGCTCGTACTCGCAGAGAAAAGTCTTGTACGCGTCGTCGTATGCCCAGGCTTGCTTCCACGCTTCCATCACACGTGTCGGATCTCCCGCGGGTACCGTAAAACTGGCCCGGGTGGAGGCGGGGACCGAGACAAGGCTCATCCCTTCGGGCACCGTGACCGACGGATCAGCATGAACGCCGATCAGAAACGTGAACCAGCCGCTACGGTTTCGCCCGGAGTTTTCGAGATGAGTGTAGACGGCGTAGATGTCGTCATCTATCCGACCGGGCACATTGTTCAGTAGCCGTTCGCCGTAGACGCGGTTCCATAAGTCGGGAATGATCCGAGCTGAGCCTGCTTCGTCGGTACGCACTGCACAACCGAGCACGGTGAACGCTTCGTTGCGAAGGATTATTGGTGTTGACATGCCTACAATGTACGCGGATTGCGATGTGCAATACGTGCCACTTCCGTATCGATCCGTCTCGGAGGATCAGACCAACCCGGCGAGGGCCCAATGCACGGTGGAAGCTCGCGGCTATGAGCGCTAGAACCGCATCCGATTATCAGCGGCAACGCCGAAGGCGCGGCCCAGATAGCTGAGCCCGGAGAAGTACTTGTTCGTGTGAGCGATTATCTGACCCGCCATCACCTCGATCTCACCCCACGACGAGTCAACCGTCGTATGGGCATCCTCGACCAGACCTACGTCATAGCCTTCGGCCGCCGCTCGTTGCTTGGTCGTCCGAACGCAGAAATCGGATGGTGCACCTGCGACGACAAGACGCGTCGCCCCGAGATCCTCAAGCACCTCGCGGAGCACCGTCTGGGCAAATGCGTCACGATAATTCTTGCGCACAAACGGCTCCGCGGGCCCACATTTCAGTGGTGAAACGAGCTCCCACTCCGGGATTCCCGCACCGGCTGAATCGTGGAGCACCCACACTACAGGCGTACCTTCGGCGCGCGCACGTTGCACGAATACAGCCATGCGTTCCAGTACCAGTTGGACTTCATGGCAACCGCGCAGCACGCCGATCTGCACGTCGATGACATCTAGGGCAGTGGAGTTCACTCGACCTTCAATAGTGTCGTCCCGGCCAATCTGGCCCGCGGAAGCAGTCGTTTAATCGCGGTGGGTAGTTCAATTGCAGTTTCATCCAAGATCCCTCAGAGGTCCCGAAATGTGCGCCAGCCGATGACTTGGACATCTACCGCTGCTCCGCCGCAGGTTCGTTCGGACGCTGCGCTCGCCGTCTGCGCTGATCACAGCGCAGCATATAACGCTACATGTTGAAGTACGGATTCATCGCGTTCCGGGACTTGGCTACCGCTCAATGACGCGGTGCCTGCATCATGTGCGGCTCGTCCTGTTCCACAACTGATGAGTCAGTCCGCTGGAGGTGCCAATGGATTCGACACTGAAGCGGTCTTCCAAGCCGGCCAGGTGATCCCAGATCCGGACTCCGGAACCGAGCACGATCGGAACGATCACCACATGCAGGAAGTCGATGAGATCAGCCTGCAAGAACTGGCTCACGGTCGATGGTCCACCGCCAATCCGGACATCCAACCCGCCGGCCGCTTCCTGCGCCAGGCCAAGCGCTTGCTTCGGCGACGCATCGACGAAGTGGAAGCTGGTGCCGTTGGCGAATTCGAGTTTCTGGCGTGGATAGTGGGTCAGGATGTACACCGGGGTGAGGAAGGGCGGTTCGTCTCCCCACCACCCTTCCCAGCCGTCATCGGGCCATTCGCCCGTCTGCGGACCGAATTTACGGCGGCCCATGATCTCCGCCCCGATCCCCTGGCCCCACATGCTGAACATGGCCCGATCCACGGTCACCGGGTCATCGATGCCATGGATGCCGTGGATGACGCGTCCGTCGAATTTGCCGAAAAGCGCGCGGGCGTCACCGATCGGCTTCTCGAGCGTCACGTACTCACCTGCGGCATAGCCA
>NZ_JBQSWU010000037.1:0-24248 GCF_052377485.1 Glutamicibacter sp. AOP38-B1-38
GCTAGACCTAATTCAGCCTGCCGCCTTGGGGCAGCTCGCTCTCATAGTCAGTTCCGACGCCCGCCTCTGAGCGCGCGATAAGTCGCTGGGTGAACATCGGAGAGTATTGTTCGACGACTTTGCCTGGCGCCGTCCAGAGTTACTTACACTTCTGGAAACGTGGCGACTCTCAGAAACGAGTCATGCCGCGACAGCTGGGATTAACTCCCCTACACCGCGGCATGACTCGTGCCTAGCTGGTACTAGATTGTTTCGCTGCCCTCTTGCGGCGCGGGGGCACCGGCAACAGGTATGCCACCGGTCACCGGAACCGCGGCGGTATCCGGATTCGCATCCACATCCTCGGCCGGCCCGGCAAACTGCGACTGGTACAGGTTGTAGTAAGCACCCTGGGTAGCCAGCAGCTCCTCATGGTTGCCCTGCTCCACAATCTGGCCCGCTTCCATCACCAAGATGGTGTCCGCGTCACGAATCGTGGACAGGCGGTGGGCAATCACGAAGCTGGTACGGTCGCTGCGCAGCGCCGCCATGGCGCGCTGCACCAGCACCTCCGTACGTGTATCCACCGAGCTGGTAGCCTCGTCCAGGATCAGCAGCGACGGGTTGGCCACGAACGCGCGGGCGATGGTGATCAGCTGTTTCTCACCGGCGGACACATTGGTGCCTTCTTCGTCGATAAGCGTGTCATAGCCCTCCGGCAGGGCACGCACAAAGCGGTCCACGAAGGTCGCCTTCGCGGCCTCGATGACCTCCTCATCCGTGGCGTCCAGCCGGCCATAGCGGATATTTTCCATAATGGATCCGCCGAACAGCCACGCGTCCTGCAGCACCATGCCGACCTTCGAGCGAAGGTCCGCGCGGGACAGCTGGGTGACGTTGACGTTGTCCAGCATGATCTTCCCTGAGTTCAGCTCGTAGAACCGCATCACCAGGTTCACCAGCGTGGTCTTGCCCGCGCCGGTAGGACCGACGATGGCCACGGTGTGCCCGGGGTCCGCCTCGAAGGACAGCTCCTCGATCAGCGGCTGCTCCGGGTTGTAGGAGAAGCTCACACTTTCGAAGGAGACGTGCCCGTCGGTGCGTTCCGGAAGCTGGCGCTGGGCATCTTCCGGATCCTGCTCGTCGGCGTCCAGCAGTTCGAAGGTGCGCTCGGCCGAGGCGACGCCGGACTGCAGCATATTCGCGACGCCGGCAATCTGCCCCAGCGGCTGGGTGAACTCACGCGAGTACTGGATGAATGCGGTGGCATCGCCCAGGGACATCGCCCCGGAAGCCACACGCAACCCGCCGACTACCGCGATTCCCACGTAGGACAGGTAGGACACGAAGTTCATCACCGGCATGATCATGCCCGAGACGAACTGCGCGCCGAAGCTCGCCTTGTACAACTCTTCGTTACGCGTGGTGAAACGCTCAACCATGTCATCCTCGCGGCCGAAGACCTTCATCAGCTCATGGCCGGAGAAGGATTCCTCGATCTGCCCGTTCAGCGCACCGGTGTTCTTCCACTGCGCGGTGAACAGCTTCTGCGCCTTGGAACCGATAATGCCTGCGCCCACCCCGGACAGCGGCAACGCCACCAGGGCAATGAGCGCCAGCTGCCAGGAGACCACGAACATCATGATCACGATGCCGATGACGGTCATCAGCGCCTGGACCAGCTGGCTCAGCGCCTGCTGCAAGGCATTCTGGATGTTGTCCACGTCGTTGGTCACTCGGGAGAGGATGTCCCCCCGCTGGCGGCTGTCGAAGTAGTTCAGCGGAAGTTTGTTGATCTTGTCTTCCACATCCTTGCGCAGGTTGTAGACCACCTTCATGACCAGCTTGTTCAGCAGCCAGCCCGAGACCCAGGAGAAGATCGAGGCCACGAAGTACATGGCCAGCACGATCAGGATGTACTGCGAAAGCTGGGCGAAATCGATGCCCTGCCCAGGGACAAAATCCACCCGGGAGAGCATGTCCGCCTGGGAGTCCTGCCCGGCATCGCGCATACCCTGGATGACCTGCTCGGCGGTGGTTCCCGCGGGCAGTTCCATGTCCTTGCCGATCAGCCCGGCAAAGATCACGTCCATGGCGCGTCCCAGGATCCGCGGTGCAATCACCGAGAGCACCACATACACGGTGATCAGCGCGAAGACCAGACTCATGCCCACCTTGTAGGGGCCCATCAGCCCGATGAGCCGCTTGGCCGAAGGCCAGAAGTGCTCGGCCTTGCGCACCGGGGTTTCCTCCCAGCCTCCGGAGGCCGCGGCCACCTCGAACTCGTCTACCTCGGCGAGATCCGCATCAACTTCGGCGAGCTTCTCGCCGCCTTCTTTCTTCGCTGCCATTTAGGCCACCTCCTCCGCGCTGAGCTGGGATGAAACAATTTCCTGGTAGGTTTCCGAGGACTGGAGAAGCTCCTCATGGGTGCCTCGGGCAACAATTGCCCCATGCTCCAGCACCAGGATCTGGTCTGCCCCGGTAATGGTTGACACGCGCTGGGCAACGATGATCACCGCGGCGTCCTTGGTCGGCTCGTCCAGTGCCGCACGCAGCTTGGCGTCGGTGCTCACATCCAAGGCGGAGAACGAATCGTCGAAGAGGTAGGTGTTCGGTTTCGCGGCCAGCGCGCGGGCGATGCACAAACGCTGGCGCTGCCCGCCGGAGACGTTGGTGCCGCCCTGGGAGATCCTGGAGTCGAGCTGCTCATCGCGGGCTGCGACAAAATCGTCTGCCTGGGCGATGCGCAGCGCTTCCCAGAGTTCTTCCTCGGTGGCCTGCTGGGCGCCGAAGCGCAGGTTGCTGGCCACGGTTCCGGAGAACAGGTAGGGGCGCTGCGGAACCGCGGAGATATTCTCCGAAAGCAGCTCCCGGCCAAGTTCGCGCACCGGAATGCCGCCGATGAGCACCTGACCCTCGGTGGCGTCGTAGAGCCGCGGGATCAGGTTCAGCAAGGTGGTCTTGCCCGAGCCGGTGGATCCGATGATCGCAGTGGTCTGGCCGGGCTTGGCGAGGAATGACACGTCGGAGAGCACCGGTGCGTCCGCACCGGGGTAGCCGAAGCTGACGTTGCGGAATTCGACGGTGCCCGGAGTAGGCAGCGCGATGCCGTTGTTCGCCGCGTCGACCATGCTCGGATCGCTGTCGAGCACCTCGCCGATGCGGTCTGCCGAAACCATCGCACGCGGGACCATCATGGCCATGAAGGTACCCATCATGACCGCCATCAGGATCTGCAGCAGGTACTGCAGGAATGCGGTCAGCGCACCGACCTCGACCTGGCCGTTGTCCACCCGATGCCCGCCGAACCACAGCACGGCCGCGGTGGACAGGTGCAGGATCATCGAAATGGCGGGGAACATCAGCACAAACAGATTGCCGACCTTAACCCCGAGGATGGTCAGCTTCTGGTTGGCATCGGCATAGCGTTCGGTTTCATGCTGCTCGCGCACGAAGGCACGCACCACGCGGATGCCGGTGATCTGCTCGCGCAGCACGCCGTTGATCCCGTCGATGCGCTTCTGCATATCGCGGAACAATGGCATCAGCTTGATCACCAGGATGCCGACGACAACCAGCACCAGGGGAACTGCCACCCAGACGAGCCAGGACAATCCCGGATCCTCGCGGATGGCCATGACCACGCCACCGATGGACATGATCGGTGCGGTGATCATGAAGTTCAGCGCCATCAAGGTGAGCATCTGCACTTGCTGCACGTCGTTGGTGCCGCGGGTGATCAGCGTGGCCGCGCCGAATTTGTTCACGTCTTGGGCGGAGAAGGTGGAGACCTTCTCAAACACCGATTGACGGATGTCCCGGCCAACGCTCATCGAGGTCTTGGCCCCGAAGTACACGGCGCCGATCGCCGTGGCAACCTGGATGAAGGCGACCACGAGCATGATTCCGCCGGTCCGCCAGATGTAGTCGACGTCGGCGTTGACCACACCGGTGTCGATGATCTTGGCGTTCAGGCTGGGTAGATACAGCGTGGCGATCGTGGTGGCCAGCTGCAAGATGACGACGGCGGTGATCCAGCCGGCGTAGGGTTTGCTGTGTCTGAGGATGATCTTCAGAAGCATGAGGTATTGTCCTTACTCCATCTGCACCGAAGCATCCTGCACCTTCGGATTAAAGGCAGGGTGTTTCGAGCGCGATTGTCAGTCTAGCCCGTGCTGCCGACAGTGAAGATCATCCTTGCGATTGATTTTTGCCAATCATTAATTTCTTCCGAAATTCCGGTGAATAATTGCGCACAGCCGCCGCCGGCGCCGAATGAAGTGGTGGGTGAAATCGCCCTAGCCTTGGGCGACTAAACCTCATATGATGGAAATTAATTATCGTTATACGAAAGTTGGAATGATGTCAGAACAAGCAGTTAAATTGGTTCCGGGTCAGCCGGCACCAGAATTCACCCTGCGCGACGCGCAGTCCGAAGAGGTTTCGCTGTCCGACTTCGCAGGCCAGAACGTCATCGTCTACTTCTACCCCAAGGCAGCCACCCCAGGGTGCACCACCGAGGCCTGCGATTTCCGCGACAATCTCAACTCGCTGAAGAGCGCCGGCTACTCAGTCCTGGGTATCTCCCCGGACGAGCCCGCCGAGATCGCGAAGTTCGCCACCGACGAGTCGCTGAATTTCCCGCTGCTCTCGGACCCGGAGAACCTCGTGGCCAAGGCCTACGGCTCCTTCGGCGAGAAGAGCTTCGGAGAAAAGACCTTTGTCGGCACGCTGCGCTCCACCGCCGTGGTTGCTCCGGACGGCACGATCAGCCAGATCGAATATGCCGTGGATGCGAAGGGGCATGTGTCCAGGCTGCGCGAGGCGCTGGGCGTTTAACCACCAGCGGGCCTGCTTCCCAGAGATTCCTGGGAAACAGGCCCGCTGCCAAACTCACCAGTCGGCTAGCGCCCGGCGATCTTCACCAGCTTGTGGTTGATGAACTCGGTCATGCCGTACTTGCCCAGCTCCCGGCCGATCCCCGAGCGCTTCACCCCGCCGAAGGGCAATTCGGCCGCCGAGGCCGAAGGTTCGTTGATGGCCACCATGCCGCTTTCCAGCCGCGCGGCGATCCGCTCGGCGCGCGCCAGGTCCTTGGTGTGGACCGAGGCGCCCAGGCCGTAGTCGGAGTTGTTGGCCAACGCGATAGCTTCTTCCTCGCCGTCCACCTTGTAGAGCACCGCCACCGGCCCGAAGAGCTCTTCGGAGAAGGCACGCATTTCCGGGGTGACATCGGCCAGGATGGTCGGTTCGTAGTAGGCGCCGACGCCTTCGATCCGCTTGCCGCCGGCGAGCACCGTGGCGCCCTTGTCGATGGCGTCCTGCACCTGTTCCGCCAGGCCTTCGCGGGCCGCCGCCGAAGACAGCGGGCCGAGGAAATTCTCCGCCTGGGTTGGATCGCCGACGTTGATGGCGGACACCTGTTCGGCGAGCGCCCGGGAGAAGTCCTCATACACAGTGGAGTCCACGATGAACCGCTTGGCCGAGTTGCAGGCCTGCCCGGTATTGCCGAAGCGGGCCCGCATGCCAAGCTTCGCGGTCCGTTCCACATCGACGTCGGGCAGCACCAGGAACGGATCAGAACCGCCCAGTTCCAGGACCACCTTCTTCAGGTTGCGCCCGGCGACCTCTGCCACCGCCGCGCCCGCGCGTTCGGAGCCGGTCAGCGAGACGCCCTGGATGCGGCGGTCCGCGATGATGTCCGCCGCCTGCTCATTGGTGGCGAAGATGTTCAGGTAGGCGCCGTGCGGCGCTGCGGCTTCACGGAAGATCTGCTCCATGGCCAGCGCGGATTCGGGGCACTGAGGTGCGTGCTTGAGCAGGATCGTATTGCCGTTCATCAGGTTGGGCGCCGCGAAGCGCGCCACCTGGTAGTACGGGAAATTCCACGGCATGATGCCCAGCAGCACGCCGACCGCTTCCTTGCGCACCAGCGCCTTGCCGCCCGAGGCAATTTCCAGTTCTTCATCTTCCAAGAACTTCGGACCGTTCTTGGCGTAGTAGCGGTAGATGGACACCACGATGCCGATTTCGCCGAGCGACTGCTTCATCGGCTTGCCCATCTCACGGGTGATGATTCCGGCGAGCTCTTCGGCACGCGCCTCATAGATATCTGCCACGCGTTCAAGCAGTGCTACGCGCTCGGCCAACGCAGAGACGGACCATTGCCCATAGGCTTGATGGGCGGTGGTAATCGCGGTCTGGATTTGCGCGTCCGAGGCGATGGGGTAGGTTGCTTCCACGACTCCGGTGGCAGGATTCGTTACTGCGTACATATTCATGCTCCTTCGCTTGGTGGCTTTTCTGCCATGCCCGGATACTCCGGGGTGCCGATCCCATGGCATTTGACCCCAGTCTGCCAGCACCGCCCCGCCCGAAGGCAAGACGGCGCGTGACGAAGCTACACATTCGGTTCGCTAGGACTCGATCCGGGTGAATTCCAGATGCGTCACCCCGCTGCTCGTCGAAGTGGATGCGATCGAGTAGTTTCGCTCCATCCCTTCAAGACCCTCCCAGAGCCTGTCACCGCGTCCTAAGAGGATCGGAACTAGCGCCACGTGCAGATAGTCCACCAGTCCGGCGCGCAAGAATTCCCGCACGCTGAGCACGCCGCCACCGAGGCGCACGTCCAGCCCGCCGGCGGCCGCGACGGCTGCTTCCAGGGCTTCCTGCGGGGAGGCATCGATGAAATGGAAGGTCGTCTCCCCCACCGTCTGGGATTCACGCTTCCGGTGGCTGAGCACGAACACCGGAGAATGGAACGGTGGTTCATCTCCCCACCAGCCGGACCAGCTGGGGTCTTCTTCCCACCTCGGAGGACCGTACTTTCCGGCACCCATGATTTCGGCACCAAGACCGTCAAACGCCCTCCGGGCAAAAACGTCGTCCTCGGCTGCAGCCTCGTCCAGAGGTACGCGCATTTCGTTGCCCACCAGCGATTGGAAGGTCTGGGTGGGGATGAACCATTCGTGCAGTCGCTCCCCTGCATGCCCGAAGGGTTCTTCGAGGCTGCGGTTCACCCCGCTGCCCATGCCGTCTAGCGAAATGCTCAAATTATGCGCTCTGAGTTTTGCCATGACGCGTCCTTCCCGTCTCAGTGGGTTAATGTCGTTTCAGGCAACCGCGGGGCTGGTCAGCCAGGCGGCCGGAGGTTGTGCCCACAGTCTGCCACTTGGAGCACGCGACCGAAAGGATGCATGGGCCAGCGATGCTACCGGTTCGGCAGCACATTGGTCGCAAGAAAGTTCCGGCTAATATTTAGGTCCGGTATCCCGCCCTTCCCGGCGAGCATCGCGATGCACGGTATTTCACCATCTCAGGATTGCCGTTGCGGACCAGCGCGTTTCCGAGGTCAATGAAAATTAACTCATCTCGCTTCGTAATTCCCGTGCTTCTCGGAACTCAAAGGCCGTTCAACATCGACTTCTACGCGGTGGTTCCATTTCTTGCCGTCGTCCTCACCAATGATTTCCTTCCGCCCGGCACCACTGTGGGACTTATGCCGGGGATTCGAACTTTCGACAAGCAGGGACACTTCCTCGCCGGCGAAAAGGCAGCGGAGCACAGGCAAGCAGCGCACCGCCTATTGCCGTCACTAGCGCCCTCCACCAGTTCCAAGACCGAAGAACATCTCTCCCCTCAGTGCCGCCACATGTTCCTGGGTCACCGACATGGCCTCCACGGGATCATGGCGCCGCAGAGCGTTAACCAGCTGCCGGTGGTGGCCTCGGCCAACTTCCAGCTTCTCCTGCGGATAGGGCACGAAGTACTTCAGCAGTTCTTCGTAAGCGGCGAGGTAGGCAGGTACCTCGGGAAGGTCGCTGATTTCGGCAAGCAGGCGGTGGAAACGGGTATCGGGGATGTGATGCTCATGCCAGCTTGCAGCACGTGCCGATTGGCTGATCAATTCTTCCAACTCTTGGCACTGCTCCTCGGTGGCGCGTAGTGCGGCCTGCGCAGCAACGGCGCTTTCCATGAGGCTGCGCTGGTCGATCAACCGGAGCACCGCACCTTCATCTGCGCGGAATGCTTGGACCGAGGAATCATTGAGCTGCGGCGGATCTTGCACCACGAAGGTCCCGCCGCCTCGCCCGGGACGCCGTTCGAGCACCCCGTCTGCCACCAGGCTTTCCAGCCCGCGACGAGCCGTGATGACGCTGACTTCAAGGCCGGCGGCGATCAGCTGGGTACTTGGCAATTTGCCGCCTGGGGCAAGCAGTCGATGTTCGACCGACAGCAGGATTCGTGCACGGACGGTTTCCATCGCCGTAAGCCGAGTAACAGCTGCGGAGCCCGGTGCCGCATGCAGCAATCGCTCGGCTTCACGTTTCTCGGCATTAGCCGAACCCGGATTATTTTTTGCCGTCATGTATTGAGTCTATC
The DNA here is from genome assembly GCF_052377485.1 of Glutamicibacter sp. AOP38-B1-38. NCBI lineage: Bacteria > Bacillati > Actinomycetota > Actinomycetes > Micrococcales > Micrococcaceae > Glutamicibacter > Glutamicibacter sp. AOP38-B1-38. The sequence continues at coordinate 8,365 of NZ_JBQSWU010000037.1, forward strand.
GATTGCATCACATACATTTATATAACTGCTCATATTGATCAGTTATATATCTCCGAAAGAAGTTCATGGTGCCTCAAGAAATCATTGCCGGCCTGGCCCAACGCGCTCCGCTGCCCGTGTCGAGCTCGGTAGACGGTTTTGCCGAGGACGTAGCCGCGACGCTAGATCGCTTCGGACCGATGGATCTGCTGGCCTACCCGGAAATGCACTTGCACGGCACCGAGCATCTGCCCGAAGCCGAACGGAGTGCAGCGTTGGTGAACGCCGCGGTCCCGCTGGATGATCCGTTCGTCGCGGCCCTCGGCCGGATCGCGGAAGCACACCGGATCTGGCTCTGCCCGGGAAGCATCGGGGAACGCGACGCTGCCGGCGGCTACTACAACACCCAGCTGCTCTTCGCCCCGGACGGAACCCTGGCGGCCAGCTACCGCAAGATGTTCCCCTGGCGGCCCTTTGAGCCGCATCAGCCGGGCACCGAATTCGTGGTGGCCGCACTGGACGGCTTTGGCCCGGTCGGTTTGTCCAACTGCTACGACGCGTGGTTTCCCGAGCATTCCCGCCATCTCGCGTGGATGGGCGCCGGGGCCATAGTGAACGTCGTGAAGACCACCAGCGATGACCGCGAACAAGAACTGGTGCTGGCCAGAGCTAACGCCATCGTGAATCAGGTCTACATGCTCAGCGTGAACTGCGCCCACCCCGCCGGCCGGGGCCGCAGCATCGCGGTGGATCCCGAAGGCATGGTGCTAGGCGAAGCCGGGCTGGGCGAAGACACGCTCGTGGTGCGAGTCGATCCAACCAGATTACAGCGCGTACACGAGCAGGGCACGGCCGGAACTAACCGGGTCTGGTCCCAATTGCAGCCTGGAGATCAGCCCATCAAGCTGCCTATGTACAACGGCATGCTTGATCCCTCCCGTTGGGCCCCGGGTCCCCGCTCCTAGATCGTTTCCCTCTCACCTCCCCTACTGAAAACAACGGAGTTTTCCATGTCCACCACCACTGCCCTCACACGCACCTTGACGTTGCCCTCGCTGGTGATCTTCGGCCTGGCCTATCTGACACCGCTAATTGTCCTGGGCATCTTCGGGGTCATCGCATCGCAAACCGGCGGCGCCAGCGCCAGCGCCTACCTCATTGCCTTGCTGGCGATGCTTTTCACCGCCAACAGCTATGGGCGAATGGCAGCCGCCTACCCCGTAGCGGGCTCTGCCTACACCTACGTACGCAAGACTATCGATGGCCGGTTGGGTTTCCTGGTCGGCTGGGCCACCATGCTCGACTACCTGTTCCTGCCCATGGTGATCTGGTTAATCGGAGGTTCCTACCTGCAGGCGCAGTTCCCTGCGGTACCCATGCCGGTATGGATCCTGGGCTTCATTGTTGCCACGACAATCCTGAACATCGTGGGCATCAAGGTGGCCGACCGGGTGAATCTGGTCCTGATGTCCTTCCAGATCCTGGTCATCGTCTTCTTCGTGGCTCTCTCCGTGGCCAGCGTCGTCGGCGAGCAAGGGGCTAACGGACTGGCCAGCGCCACTCCGTTCACCGGAATCGATGCCACCGCCGCTGGCATCGCCGGCGGCGCGGCCATCGCTGCCTATTCCTTCCTCGGATTCGATGCAGTGACCACGTTGACCGAGGAGACCGTCGAGCCGCGGCGCACCGTACCCAAGGCGATCATGCTGATCGCGCTGATCGGCGGCGGCATCTTCGTGGTGGTGGCCTACACCGTGCAGCTGGTGCATCCGGGCGGCGTCTTCGAGAATTCGGAGGCGGCGGGCTTCGAAGTCGCCCAGCAGGTCGGCGGCAATCTCTTTGGAGCGGTTTTCCTCGCCGCCCTGGTCATTGCCCAATTCACCTCGGGCATCGCGGCCCAAGCCGCCGGCAGCCGGCTGCTCTACGCCATGGGCCGTGACGGGGTGCTTCCACGCGGCTTCTTCGGCAAGCTGAACGCCCGGTGGAGCACCCCGGTCTTCTCGATCCTGGCCATTGCCGCGGTGGGCCTGATCGCCATATTCATGGACGTGGCCACCTCGACGTCATTCATCAATTTCGGGGCATTCATCGCCTTCATCATGGTCAACGCCTCGGTGATCGTCTACTGGGCACGAGAACGCCAAGCCGGCAGGCAGCTGAACCCGCTGCTCTATGTCCTGTGCCCGGCCATCGGCGTGTTGGTGATCGGATTCCTGCTCTTGCAGCTGGATATGCACGCGGTAGCCATCGGCTCGATCTGGCTGGTCATCGGCGGGATCATCTTGGGCTTCACGACCAGGGGATTCAGGCGCCAGCCACCGCAGATGGCACTGGATGACCTGGAAGGCGCGGTCCAGCAGTAAATTCCTCCCGCGAGCCACGAACAGTGGCGACCCCCGCCTACAGAGGGAACGGCAAATGCAAAGCCCGACCGGCAGAGCAGTCCTCCAGCTCTGCCGGTCGGTTGCTCTGCCGGCGCCGACAACAGCCAGATCAGGCGCGCGGATTCACGATGATCTTCACATGCTCTTCATTGTTGTTAATCAACTGGTCGAAACCTTCGGACACCAGCCCGTCAAGTCCGATCCGGCCGGTAATGAAGGGCGCCAAGTCCAGCTTCCCGCCCTGCACCAGCGCTATGGTGTCCGGATGATCGCTGGCGTAGCCGATGGTTCCCCGCAGATCGATCTCTTTCAGCACCAGCTTGGGCATGTCAACTGGTGGCTTATGGCCCCAGATCGAAACGTTGACGATCACCCCGCCCGAAGACACCGCATCCAGGAGCATGTCCAGCACCGCAGGAACCGAGGAGCACTCGAATCCGACATCGGCGCCGCGACCTCCGGTTGCGTCGCGCACTTTCTGCGCCACGTCCCCGTCCCGCGGATCGAAGACATCATCGGCCACCCCGGTTTCGCGGGCCTTGGCCTTGCGGGCTTCGGAAAGCTCCGAGACGAAGACCTGAAGCCCCTTGGCTTTAAGCACCGCAGCGGTCAGCAATCCGATCGGACCGGCACCACCGACAATGGCAACCTGCCCGGCTTTGGCCCCCGATCGGACGAACGCATGGTGGGCAACCGACAGCGGCTCTATTAGTGCGGCTTCATCAAGCGGGATCCGGCCGATGGGGTGCACCCAGCGGCGTTCGACCACAATTTTCTCCGAAAGTCCGCCACCGCGGCCGCCCAAGCCGATGAAGTTCATATTCTCGGACAACTGGTAGGGCTGTCCCTGGCTGGTGTCCACGTCTTCATGAACGATATAGGGCTCTACCACCACGTTTTCGCCGATTTCGAGTCCGGTGACTCCTGGCCCCAGGGCCGTGACGGTTCCGGAGAATTCATGGCCCATGGTGACCGGTGCGCTTTCACCCGAGATCGGGTGAGGCTTCCCGGCCGGCGGGATGAAGATCGGCCCTTCAAGGTATTCGTGCAGGTCGGTCCCGCAGATACCGCACCAGGCCACGTCAATGGCCACCGTGCCCGGCTTCAGTTCCGGCTCGTCGATGTCCTCGATCCGGATGTCCCGCTGGTCGTAGTATCGTGCTGCTTTCATTGAGTTTCCCCTTAGTGGTTTCAGTGCTGCCCGGGCCAACGGTCGACGAATTGCCGTTCTCGAGGCCCAACCTACTGGCGCGCCCGGGTCTTGTAAACCGTTGCAATAGGTTTCAATGACATACCCCGGCCCCAGCAGAACAGACCGACCTCGAGTTCCAGCTGCCTCTCGTGGATAGTCTGCAGTGGAACCGTGGCGTGCAGAGCCGATCCGTGCGCACAATGGACCATGGACATCATGACTGCTGGGCAGCGCTCGCGGCTCATGTCGCGGATCCCCGGCAAGAACACCCGCCCGGAACTCGCCTTGCGACGTCTGCTGCATGCCGCCGGCTACCGATTCCGGTTGCACGGAGCATTGCCTGTCCGGCAGTTGGCCGCGCTGCGCAAAGAACACCAGGAAATCCTTTTGCGCGGGGGCAAGCTGCCTGGCTCGCCGGATCTCGTCTTCAGCGCCCGGAACAAAGTGATTTTCATGAATGGCTGCTTCTGGCACGGTCACGATTGCCCTGCGGGCCAACACCGCCCCTCATCCAATGCTGAATACTGGAGCCCGAAATTGGATTCCAACATCGCCCGGGACAAGCGCAAACGGCAAGATTTGGCATTGCTTGGATGGGATTCGCTGACGCTGTGGGAATGCGAACTGAAATCGATGGACGAGGTCCTGCGCAGAGCTGCGGAATTCCTGGGGCCTCCACGCAATCCGCGGAGCATGTAGTTCGAGCGGCTATCCGCCTCTGCCCTGCTGTCGATTGGCTTGCCCAAGACCCCGAGAGCAGCCAACAATCCGCCCCGCCGTTACGGCTAGCGGCGGCGGCTTTCTGACAATCGGGTTATTGCTGGCTAAAATTGCAATCCGGTGGCCATACTGCCGACGAAAACCTAAGAAACCGAAGGATCTGATCATCGCCAGAATATCGAAGCGGCCCAACACGTTCCCTGAGGTCCATGAAAACTAGCTCCCCGCGCTTCGAAGTTCCCGTCCTCCTCGGAACCCAGACGCTGTTTAATATCGGCTTCTACGCGGTGGTGCCATTTCTTGCCGTGGTCCTCACCAATGATTTCCTCCTGGCCGGCACCGCGGTGGGACTCATTCTGGGGATTCGCACCTTCGCCCAGCAGGGGCTCTTCCTCGCCGGCGGCAGCCTGGCGGACCGTTTTGGCGCACGAAAAATGATCCTCATCGGCTGCGCGGTTCGCGCGGCCGGGTTTTTCACCCTGGCCGCCTCGTTGTGGGCCAGCAACCCGGTGCTTTGGATGTTCATTCTCGGAACCCTGCTGACCGGATTTGGCGGAGCGCTTTTTTCTCCCGGGCTCAATGTCCTGGTGGCCGCAGCCCAAGCAGCCCGAGAACGCGGAAAGCCGGCCGAAACCAAACGCACCACGCTCTTTGCCTGGCTGAGCATTACCGGCGAAATCGGAGCGGTCACCGGACCGCTGGTCGGGGCGGCGCTATGGGGCTGGGGCTTCTCGACCGTCGCAGGATTCGGGGCGGTCTTCTTCGTCGCCATCGGCCTGTTCTTATGGGCCAACCTGCGCCGGGAGGCCCCAGGGATTTCCCCCCGGGGCGCTGGCAATGATTCGGTGCAGCGAAGCATCCCGAAGAGCAGTCTGCGTGCATGCCTGAAAGACCGCAGATTTGTGGCGTTCTGCGGTTTGCACGCATCGGACCTGTTGGCCTATAACCAGCTCTACCTGGCCATTCCTCTGGAGCTGGCGCGCATGGACTTGCCCACCCAGTGGCTGGGCCTGGTCTTCGCCTGGATTTCCATTTTGACGCTGACCTTGCAGTTGCCCGTTGCGTGGCTCGCCACCCGTCTAGGTCCGTTCATAACCTTGCGGTTCGGGTATCTCTTCAGCGCACTCGGGTTCGCGGTACTCGCGTTCGCTCCCGCCTCTGCCTTCGGCGGCGAACCCGGAGCGGCACGGATCATGTGCGCGGTAACCCTGCTGACGCTGGGACATATGAGCGTGCATCCCACCGCGCTGAGCCTGGTCCCGAAATTTGCCGGCACACGTGCCACCGGTTCCTACTTCGGCTTGCTGTCCAGTTGCGGCGGGCTGGCGGTACTGCTGGGAAATATGCTCATCGGGTTGCTGCTGACTCGGGCCGGCCAGGAGCTGCTGCCCGGATACCTGCCATGGATGGTTCTGGTTGTTCCGCTGGTCTTGGCCTCCATTTGTACGTCGCGCATCGCGCGTCGAGTCGGCACCTCCGCCCGGCATTCGTGAACTACGACATATTAGGTAAAACGACGCAGAATTTCCACGCCAATCATCAACTCCGCACTACTCAGGCTGTTATCTCGCTTCCAATCAAACAGCTCTGTTTTGACTCTGCTTTTTCTATGGGCCCAGGACAGCCTCTCGGTGCGGCTAATTAGGGTACGCTTACCAAGGCCCTAATGCTTTAGAAGCCTATTCATTACGTAATGCCGAAGGATTTCCATGAACTTTGGACGTTTGAGCGCAGCCGCCGGAATCGCGGCCGTTGCACTCGCGCTGACCGCCTGCAGTACCTCCACGCAGGATGCCGCACCGGAGCAGGCCGCGGATCAAGACGCTCGCGTAGTTGTGGCCAATTTCCGCGCGCCGGTGTCCAACTGGGCGCTGGAAAGCGATGATGCCTATGTGCTGTCCATCTCCGGGTGCTTGGAAACCCTGACCCGGTATGACCAGACCGAGAAAAAAGTCGAGCCGATGCTTGCGGCATCATGGAAGCAGTCTTCCGATACGCAGTGGGATTTTGAGCTCCGCCCGGACGTGAAGTTCCAGGACGGCAGCGCGTTGGATGCGAAGGCCGTGGCCGCATCGTTGAGCCACGTGCTCGAAGCCGCCGCGCCGGCACGCGCCATCAACCCCAAGACCATCAGCAAGGTCGCCGCTCTCGATGCCGACACCGTCCGCGTCACCACGCCAGCTGCTGATCCGCTGTTGCCCTACCGCATGGCAAGCGTGAATGCCGGTATCCTCTCCCCTAATGCCTATACGTCCAAGGGCATAGACCCGTTTGGCCACTGCACCGGACCGTTCACCCCGGTCTCCGAAAAGGCCGGCCAGTCACTGACCCTGGACCGCAACGAGAACTACTGGAACGGCACCGCGAAACTGGCCGGCGGCGAAATCCGCTACATCACCGAGGGCGCCACGCGCGCAACCCAGGTCCAGACCGGAGAAGCCGACATCTCCATGTCGATTCCGGCCACCAGCTTGGCCACCTTGGAATCGGATGACTCGGTGAGCGTGCTCAAAACCGATTCTCCACGCACCGCGACGCTCTACCTGAACAACTCACGGGCACCGTTCAATGACGTCAAGCTGCGCAAAGCGGCAACCATGGCGCTAGACCTGCCCGCCATCGCCGCAAGCATTTACGAGGGTGCCGCGCAGCCCGCCACCGGCCCCTTCGCGCCAAGCGAAAGCTGGGCCAATCCCGACTTGGCCGTCCCCCAGCTGAATCTGGACGAAGCCAAGAAGCTGGTGGCCGATTCCGGGTATGCGCAAGATCAGCCGCTGGAGATTATCGCGATCACCGAACGCGCTGAATTCGCCGGGGTCGGCGCCATCATCCAGGAGCAGTTCAAGCAGATCGGCCTCCAGGCCAACGTGGTCACCAAGTCCTACGGCGCCGCCGAACCAGATGTACTGGCCGGCAAGTACGACATGATCCTGAGCCAGCGCAATCGCATGATCGATATTGCAGACCCCATCGGGTTCCTGCAGGCGGACTACACCTGCCAGGGCGGCTACAACCTGAGCCATTACTGCAATGAGGATTACGACGCACTGATTGCCAAGGCGGCCAGCGAAACCGACGAGGCCACGCGCCACCAGCTCTACCGCGAGGCGGGAGACATCCTTGCCGAGGATGCGGCCAATGTGTGGCTGGTCAACGAACAGTCCATCGACGCCGTCGGCGACTCGGTCCAGGGCTACGTCCAGGACCCGCTCACCCGCTACGTGTTGACCAAGGATCTGGCGAAGACCAAGTAAGTTGCTATCCCTCTCATCGGCGCTGCGCCGAGTCGTAGGACTCGGCGCAGCGGTCCTGCTTTCGTCCTTCGCGGTATTTCTCGTACCCTTTGTCTCCCCCGGAGATCCGGTGCGCGCGCTGCTCAGAGCGCGCATGGACATCGGAGCCGCGGATGAGGCGGCGGTGCAAGCCTATGCCCAGCAATTTGGCCTGCATGACCCGATGCTGGTGCAGTTCGGTCGCTGGCTTGGCCGGTTTTTCACCGGCGACATGGGGGTCTCTTTTGTCAGCGGAACTCCGGTGGTCGACCAGGTGCTGCCCGCCATTGGCGTCACCCTGGCTTTGGCCGGCTGCGCCCTGCTGGTGGCCATCCTGGTCTCCATAGTGCTGGGTGTGCTTGCGGCCACCCGTGCCGGGCAATGGCCGGACCGGATCATCACCTCGGTGACCCACGCGCTGATTGCCATTCCCGAATATGCGCTGGCTCCGCTGCTGGTCTTGCTCTTCGCGGTGCGCTGGTCCTTGCTTCCGTCGGCCGGATTCGAATCCCCCGCATCATTGGTGCTTCCGGTGTTCGTGCTGGCACTGCGGCCGATCAGCTTTTTCAGCGTGGCGGTACGCTCGGGCGTGCAGCAGGCGCTGGATTCTGAACATGTGCTGGCCGCCAGGGCCCGCGGCCTGAGCCGAAGCCAGGCGCTGATCCGCCACGTCATCCCCCATGGCCTGCTTCCGTTGTGGACCATGGTCGGGGTGTGGTTCGCCGGCCTGCTGGGCGGTTCGGTCATCGTGGAAGTCATTTTTGCCATCCCCGGAATGGGACGGCTGATCTTCGAGGCCATCGTGGACGCCGACATCCCGGTGGCCCAGGGCGGGGTTGTGGTGGTCGTGGCCTGCGCCGTGCTGGCCACGGGGATCATCGACTTGGTGCACCGGCTCAGCGATCCGAATGTGCGCATTGGAGTACGCCATGACTAAAAAATCCCTTCGGGGGCTGCTGTTCAACCCGCCGGTGATCATCCTGCTCATCGTTCTGTTCGCGACCATCGCGGCGCCGTGGATTTCACCTTTCGACCCGGATGCGCAAAGCCTCTCCGAACGTCTTGAATCGCCGAGCTGGGCGCACCTGCTCGGCACCGACGCGTTGGGACGCGACACCTTGAGCCGGGTGCTTCACGGCGGACGCTTCTCCTTGGCCGTAGCGCTGATCACCACACTGTTCTCCTTGCTGGTGGGTACCTGCCTGGGCCTGCTCAGCGCATTGCGCGGAGGCTGGCTCGACGAGATCTTCCTGCGGGTCAACGACCTGCTGCTGGCGCTGCCGGAGATCGTGATAGCGCTGCTGATCATCGCGGTCATGGGCCCCGGATTCACCACCATGGTGCTCTCCGTGGGCGTGGTGGCCTGGACTCCCACGGCACGCTTGGTGCGTTCGCTGGCGGTGCAGGCCCTCTCCACCCACCATGTGGAAGCGTCCAAACACGTGGGTGCCTCGCGCTGGTTCATCCTGCGCCACCATGTGCTTCCCTTTGTTCTCGGCCCGGTATTGGCCCAGGCCGCGCTGCGCTTTGGCCTGCTGCTGGTCCTGCTCGGTTCGCTGTCCTATCTGGGCATCGGCGTCCAGCCGCCGCAGTCGGACTGGGGATCCATGCTCGCCGACGCGCAGCCACATGCAACGCGTTCACCCTGGGGCCTGATCGCACCGGGTGCGGCAATATTCTTGGTGAGTTTCTGCGTGACCCTGCTGGGCAACCGCATCACCCAGGCATTTAACGGGCAAGATGTCCTCGCCGCCGAGGCCAAGGCTGATCTGAATGACTAAAGAACTTGAAATCATCGAATTATCGGTCAGCACCGGAAGCACAGCGCTGCTTTCCAAGGTCAGCTGCTCGGTTCGCGCCGGCGAACTCGTTGCCGTGGTCGGACGCTCGGGTTCCGGGAAAACTCTGCTGACCAAGGCGATCATGGGCCTGCTGCCGGCCCAGTTGCGCGCCGAGGGCGAAATCCTGCTGGGCGGCGAACGCATTGACCAGCTTGATGACAAGGGCATGGACGCCGTGCGCGGGCGGCGCATCGGCATGCTGTTCCAGCAGCCCAAGCGTGTCATGAACCCGCGCCTCACCGTCCGCGCGCACCTGCTCGAGGCCCTCGGGGCTCACAGCGCTGGCAAGGCCCGCAGACACGAGGCCCAGGTCGAAGCCCTGCTCCATGAGGTGGGGCTCGCCCCGGCCGCGGAGATCGCCGGCAAGCGCCCGGACCAGCTTTCCGGTGGCATGGCTCAGCGAGCCATGCTGGCCATTGCCTTGGCGGGGAACCCGGAGTTCATCCTGGCCGACGAGCCCACCTCTTCCTTGGATTCCATCCTGAAATCCGAGGTCCTGGAATTGCTGCGCCGCAAACAGCAAGAACGCGGACTGGGCATTTTGCTCATCACCCACGACATCGCCAGCGTCCGGCACATCGCGGATCGAATCGTGGTGGTCAGCGACGGCGAAATCATTGACCAGTGCCCCACTGCCATGATCTTCTCCAAGGACCGGCACGCCAAAACACGTGAACTGGTTGATGCCAGCCAAGCCGGGCAGCGGCAGCGACGCGAAATCAGTTCCGGATGCATCCTCGAAGCCCGCTCGGCCGGCAAGAACTACACGCGCCGGGCCAAGGGCCGCGCGGCTCTGGAACCCACCACGCTGCGTTTGCATGCCGGTGAAATCCTCGGCGTGGTGGGACGCTCGGGCTCAGGCAAAAGCACCTTCGCCAGACTGCTCGCCGGCCTGGAGCAGCCAACCAGCGGCCAAGTCCTGAACCATCATGAGCACCGCACGCCCAACGCCGTTCAGGTCATTGCGCAAGAGCCATATTCCTCCTTTGATCCTGCCCTGACGCTTCGCAAGAGCCTTAGCGCAGCGGTGCACCGATTGCCGGTGCTAGAGGCCACGAAAATCGTTGAGAATGCCATGACCCAGGTTGGGCTTCCGCAGCAGCTGCTGGACCGAAAACCCGGCCAGTGCTCGGGCGGCCAATTGCAGCGCATGGCCATAGCCCGCGCCTTGCTGGTCGCCCCGCAGGTGCTGATCTGTGACGAATCGACCTCTGCGCTGGATTCCGTGGCCCAGCGCCACATCTTGGATCTCCTGCTGGAGCTGCGCGATCGGCTGGGGTTGTGCCTGGTGGTCATTTCCCACGACATGGACGTGATCCGCTATGTCAGTGACAACGTGGCCGTTTTCTACGAAGGCGAACTCGTAGAGCATCGCAGTCTGGACGAGTTCTTATCCTTCGCCGAACATCAACACAGCCAGGATCTGGTGGCCGCGCTCAGTGCTTCGAGCGGAGTCTAAGCAGCAGCAACCTCATTCGTTAAGGCAGCGCCGAGCCAAGGCGCAGGAGCAGCACAACTGAAGAGTTCTCTATAACATTGAACTTCTCGCAGAAGGTCTCCCTGCTGACGCTGGATGATGACAAGTTCCAAGAGTGATGGCACTCTTGCCGCCGCGGAAAAGCCATGGTTCGGGTAGCCGAGACCGGTTAAAACGAACAAGTCGCATCCATCCGGTGAATACCGGAGAGATGCGACTTGTTTCATGCCATCTTTGGCTGGCCCAGCGGCTAGTTCTGCCAGAACGGGTAGTCCGTGTAGCCCTCGGCACCCTCGGTGTAGAAGGTGGAGGCATCCGGTTCGTTCAGTGGCAACTCTTCGCGCCAGCGGCGCACAAGGTCGGGGTTGGCAATGGCGGGGCGTCCCACCACAACCGCATCCGCCCAGCCACCGGCGGCGACCGCGGTGGCATCCTCATAAGTGGTAACCGTTTGGAACCCGGTATTCAGCAGCACCGGTCCACCAAAGGTGGTACGCAGACCCTGGACGAGGTCCCCCGAGGGTTCCTTATGCAGAATGCTCAAGGCAGCCAGGCCCAGCGGGGCGATTCCTTCAAGCAAGGCCGTGTATGTCGCAGTGACGTCGGCTCGATCCAGCTCGGTGGCACCCTGGACGTTGTGCTCGGGAGAAATGCGCAGTCCGGTCTTACCCGCGCCGATCGCGTTGGCCACCGCCTTCACGACCTCGATGACAAAGCGGGCGCGGTTCTCCGGAGACCCGCCATAGCCATCGGTGCGGGTGTTGGCGCTCGGCGCGAGGAACTCATGCAGCAGGTACCCGTTGGCACCATGCAGCTCGACCCCGTCAAATCCGGCGGCGATGGCATTGCGCGAGCCCTGCACGAATTCCTCGATGATTCCCGGCAGTTCAACGGCGCCCAGGGCACGAGGCACCGGGTAGGGGTGCTTGCCCGTGTAGGTCCGCGACTCGCCTTCCACGGCGATGGCACTTGGCGCGACGATGTGGTCCTGCCCGGTGGTCCCCGGATGCGTCACTCGCCCGGCATGCATTACCTGAGCAACAATGAGTCCGCCTTCGGCATGGACCGCGTCGGTAACCTTCTTCCAGCCGGAGATCTGCTCCGCGGTGGCCAGTCCAGGCTGGCGGACAAACCCCTGGCCGGTCACGCTGGGATAAACGCCTTCGCTGACGATCAGGCCCATCGATGCGCGCTGCCGATAGTACTCGACCACTTGGTCGTCGGGGACCCCGTCCTTGCGGGAGCGTGAACGGGTCAGCGGCGCCATCACCAGTCGATTGGAAAGGCTGAGATCTCCGAGCGTAAGCGGTGAGAACAGATCCATAGTTAGGACTCCTGAAGATTGTAGTTGCTTCGTGCAACCTGCCAGCCGGGAACTATATTCCAGCTGGGCGCCTCAAGTGAGATGGATTACGCGCCGGGCACTTGGCTTGGACGTGGACCGTAGAACCGCTCCAAACCGACCTTCAGGCAGGCAAAATGGCACGTTTCAGCGACAATCTGAACAGGCAGTTTCGCCAGCGGGCCGCGAAAGTTGCCCACTTTCTTCCACGGTAATTCTTATCTGGATTAGCAGCCGGCCAGTTTCGCTATTCTACGGTCAAGTTGCCGCACTTGAACTGAAACTCGATCTACCGGCCCATCTCGGTGCAAACGCAGAGCCTGTTTCCCTGCGGATCCGTGGCCACCACGAAGCTCGGCGCATGGTCGTGGTTCAGCCTGGCTCCGACGAGCTTGAGCCCATCGATGATATCCCAATGGTGGGAGTGCGGCACCGAGACATCGACATGGAATCGGTTGTCATTGGGGGTATCGGTGCTTTGGAACCAGATGGCCGGTCCACGCCCGTAGGGGTCGGTGAGGCTTCCGTCGCTCTGCTCCTTGTAGCCCAACGCGGTGCGCCAGATTTCCGAGATCTGTTCCCGGTCATCGGTATCGATGGCTATTTCCACGGGCCGAATGAGATTCAGATTCGCCGGGGCACCATGCTTCTCGGCAAGCTCAGAGATCTTTTCGGCCAGTTGGGTATCGCGCAGCGATACTCCCTCGACATCATGGGAGACCAGTGACACGAACAAGGTGTCATAGCGCCAGTCCACATCCGGATGGTGGTTGGATGCTTCCGCCAACGCGCCGATTTCGGCGAAGAACTCCAAGGCGACGGCAGCTGAGGGGCATTTGAAAGCCGTGCGCAGAACTCCCAGCACGTATCGCCAGTGTGGTAGCTGCGATAGCTTGGCTTCTCGGGTTGCCTGATCCAAGACTTCTTTATCCGACATGGTCCTCGCCTCTCGTGCATTCACGAATTCGCGGTCACCGCGAAACTACGACTCTCGCATACCGATAGTCTCCCACCATCATGGCGAGGCGTGAAGAGCTGGCCGGATTCAATCAGACTTCACTGCGGTAGCGGCCGGCAGCGTTCCCCGGTCACCGGATCAGGTAAACGCTCAGCGGATCCCGGCGTACTGATTAACCAGCCAAGTCAGGCTCTGGTTCATTGGTCGCATCCACTGGTATTCTCGGCTCATGGATGAAGAATTGCGCGGGTTCATGAAGTCTTTCGCTCAATTAGCGAGACTCGCCGACCAATACCAAGAGCACCACAAGGGGCAGCTCCTGGCCCCTGTACTGGCTGAACATCTAGGATTAGATCCTGGCACGCTCTCCCTCGTTGTTGAAAACTTCGCGTCCCACCGCTTGGCCGACGCGAACATTGTCCTGGAACGATTGATCTGCGTTGATCCGCAGGCAAGAGTCATCGGTTTGGCAGGCCAGGAACGGCATCATTTTGACCTGAGCGACTTGGTTGGCGTTCAAGGCAACTTCGGCGTCCTTGGCGAACCTTCCTACACCACGCTAGCGGTGGGTCCTGGAAGGCAGCAACGATTCCTGTCTTTTGGCATTCACTTATTCACCACCGGGCAAACACCCATGGTCATCCTGTTGCGCCAGGCAAACCCGGAATACGGCAAACCGGAAGCGACTTTGGAAGTCTTGTGCACTGATGAGAAGCTTGTCGATTCCTTCCTCGCCGATTTCCGCGAGGGACTGCACACCACCAGCATCTACCGCGGACAAGTCATCTCCTTCAAGTCCAGCGAGTACTCCGAATCAAATGCCGGCATCACCTTCCACCAGCGCGAAGAAATCAGTGACGAGCAGCTGATCCTTCCAACGGGTCTGCGAGAACGAATCGAAGAGCAGGTTCTGGGCATCGGAATTCACCGTGATGCCCTCTTGGCCCACGGTTCCCATCTCAAACGCGGGGTGTTGCTTTATGGCCCGCCGGGGACGGGCAAGACCCACACGGTTCGTTATCTGGCTTCGGCGGCTAAGGATCATACGGTCATCTTGCTCAACGGCAATACCTTGTCCTTGGTTTCGCAGGCCTCAGCCATGGCTCGTGCGTTGCAGCCATCCATCGTGGTGCTCGAGGATTGCGATCTGATTGCCGAAGACCGCAGCTTTGGCCATGGACCGCAGCCCTTGCTCTTTGAGGTCTTGGATTCAATGGATGGACTGGATCCTGACGCAGACGTGTCATTTGTGCTGACCACCAACCGGGTGGAATCCTTGGAACGGGCTCTAGTCCAGCGTCCGGGACGTATCGATCTGGCGGTCCAGATACCCCGGCCCGATTTTGACGGGCGCAAGGCGCTGCTGCGGCTCTACGGTTCAAAACTGGAGTTGTCCCAGGAAACGGTGGACTCGGTGGCTCAGCTGACCGAGGGCACTACCGCGTCATTCACCCGCGAGGTAATCCGCCGGGCCATCTTGACCGCGTCCATCGCCGGAGTGCCGGTCACCGAACGGCACGTGCGCATTTCAGCGGCGGACCTCATGGACGATTCCGCGACGTTGACCCGGAACTTCCTCGGCGGCACCGAAGACCCAGATCTGAACGGCGGGGAACCGGACGAGGAAAGCTATGGATCCTTCGGTTGGTCGCCACTGCCTGACACGAGGGACTTCGGATTTGTCACCGATACTGAATCGCGTTCTGGCTCGGAGTCGCCTGAAGCGAAAGAAGACTAGTCCGTTGCTCGGGTCGCGCCGAGTGGGAACTGGTCAGTGAATTCCTGCCAATTGCTCCAAGGCTGGGCAGGTCAAATTTGAAATCACTGTGGCCAGCCAACCGAGCTGGCTCGCCCCGCAAGCAAGCGCGCACAATGGATTATGGACACCGTATCGGCCGAGCAGCGCTCGCGGATCATGTCGCGCATCGCGAGCAAGAATACCCAACCCGAACTCACCTTGCGCAGTCTGTTGCATGCCGCAGGCTACCGCTACCAGTTGCATGGAGCGCTACCGGTGCGGAAGTCAGCCGCAATCTGCGCGGAGCATCCAGACGTTCGCCTGCGCGGCGGCAAACTGCCTGGCTCGCCGGATCTGGTGTTCACGGCCAGGGAGAAGGTGATTTTCGTGAACGGCTGCTTTTGGCATGGCCATGACTGCCCTGTGGGGCGCCGCCGTCCCTCGTCCAATACCGGGTATTGGAACCCGAAGCTGGACGCCAATATCGCCCGCGATCGCCGCAACCGCCATGACCTGGCTTCTCTGGGCTGGGAATCGCTGACTCTCTGGGAATGCGAACTGCATTCGGTCGAAGAGGTCTTGCGCAAAACCACCGGATTCCTCGGGCCACCGCGCACGGCAGCTTCCTCCTAGGCAGGCGCCAGCGGATAGTTCGAGTCCACCGCGCTCGGCTCCTCACGCCTTCTGCTGTGCGGTATCTCCGGGAAATCCAGGACGCGCAAAACCCGAGCCAGCTCCCGACGTTAACAATGTGACTTGCACCTCAGGCCAGCGTTGCCCTGCTATAGAGTTTCAGGAAAACCTCCCATGTCGAAAGGCAATCACACCCATGTGCGAACACGACCACAACGCTGGCCCGGTCCCCAACCAAGCCCTCGCCCGGCGCAGCGTGATGGCTGGAGCCGCGGCGCTGGCGGGCCTGGGCGCACTTGGCTTCGCGGCACCCGCTTCGGCGGTTTCCGGCGAGCGCGGCGGAATTGC
>NZ_JBQSWU010000038.1:0-23578 GCF_052377485.1 Glutamicibacter sp. AOP38-B1-38
CGAGGATCCGGCCGCGGCCGATCACGATCAGATGATCGGCGGTCTGCGCCATCTCACTCATCAGGTGCGAGGAGATGAATACGGTCTTCCCCTCGGCCGCCTGCTGGCGGGCCAGATTGCGCACCCAGGCGACACCTTCGGGGTCCAGTCCGTTAACCGGTTCGTCCAAGATCAGCACCTGCGGGTCCCCGAGCAAGGCCGAGGCGATCCCCAGACGCTGTCCCATGCCCAGCGAGAAGCCACCGACCTTCTTGCGGTTGAGCTGGCTCAGGCCGGTGAGTTCCAGAACTTCGTCAACTCGGGAGGCCGGAATTCCGCCGGTGGCCGCCATGGCTCGCAGGTGGGATCGCGCGGAGAGCGACTTATGTACCGATTTAGCCTCAAGTAGCGCGCCCACCTCGGTCAGCGGGTGCTTGGAGGAGGCGAATTTTTTGCCATTGACGGTGACCTGCCCGCCGGTTGGCTTGGCTAGGCCCACGATCATGCGCATGGTCGTTGACTTGCCCGCGCCGTTAGGGCCAAGGAATCCGGTCACCATTCCCGGCTGCACCGTAAACGACACGTTGTCGACTACGGTTTTCGCACCATATTTTTTGGTTAACTCATGTGCCTGAATCATACTTCCAGTTTAGAAACCGAACAGCTGGAAAGCACCGCCCCGAATGCTGATTTTGGCTCTCACTCCAAAGACTGAGCCAGCAGCTCAGCGGCGACCCGCATACACCTATAGGTGCACGTATGTGCTGTTTAGCGTACCTGGTCGTAGTTCAACAGAAGCACCAGGGCCCCGATGACCACCGCGGCGAAAGGCAGCGCTAGCAACCCCACGACCAGCTTGTGATCCCGCACGATGGCCACGCATTCACGCAAGAAGGCGCTCGGCCGATAATAGGCCGCGGTCTTGCCGCCGAAGGCGCGTGCATCCAACCCGAGCTGGCGAGAAGCAAAGCCCGCCCGCATCGCATGGTAGTCGCTGGTCACCACCCACAGCCGGCCTTCGACTTTCTGCTGACGCACCAACGCATCGGAGAAGGTCAGATTCTGGATTGTGTCCTTTGCTTGGTCTTCAACCATGATTTGCGCTTCGGGTATCCCCTGCTCCTGCAGGTAGCGTGCCATGCTGACGCCTTCGGGCTCCACCTCGTCGCCACCTTGCCCGCCGCTCGGAACCAACAAGGGTTTAGGCTCGGAAGCGGTTTCGTAAAGCGAGATTCCCCTATCCAATCGCCCGCGCAGCAAGGGAGTGACTTTGCCTTTAATGGTGCGTGCCCCCAGCACTACCACCGCGGCGCCCTGCCCCTTGGAGGGGAACTTCGCCTGCACCCAGGCATAGAGCAGCAGCATTGAGAAGAGGCAAGCGGCCAGGGAGGAGGACATGAACAGGACAAAGGCGAACGCATAGGCCCACCAGGTATTAATAGACAAGATCGCAAACGCCAAGACAGGCAGGCCAAGGACCGCCAGCCCCGCGACCAGCGAGAGCAGGTTCGAGATCCTGGGGCCTTCACGCCGCCACATCACGACACCGTTGTGGATCAGCGCGCCGGCAAACACGAGATAGATCAGTGGCGCCAGCAGGAAGACCAGCACAAGCACTAAGCCGAGACCGGGCACCAGACTGGTCAGCAGGTTGATGCTCAGCGAGATGCTTCCCAGCACCAGCGGAAAGAGCAGTATCGCGTTGCTCAACCGGCGCGGATCCTTGCGGTACCGAACAATGAAGACCGCCCACAAGATCAGCAAGATGAAGGCCGGGACAACCCCGAAGTACGTCGAATCCATCAAAGTCCTTAAGTCTCAGATTCCCAGAGAGTATTCACGACGGAGCATTGCCTTGGCACCGAGGTAGCCGGCCATGCCATGTACCGACGGTCCCGGAGGCGTCGCCGAAGAAACCAGGTACAGCCCCTTGGACTGCAGGTACCACGGCTCCGGGGAGAGCCGGGGACGCATGATGCTGCCGAGCAGATCCATGGTTCCGCCCGATAGGTCACCACCCACCAGCGCGGCATTCTGCCGTTCCAACCCGGTGGCCGGAACGACATGGCTTTCCTTGACCAGGTCGCCGAATCCCGGGGCCGCCGCTTCGATTTGAGCGGTGATTTGGCGCCTCATATCCGCGCCAGAGCCCAATGGCACATGGCAGTAGGCCCAGATGACCTGTTCTCCATCCGGGGCCCGCGAATCGTCGAAGACCGAGGGTTGGGCAACGATCAGGTATGGATGCTCGGCGGTACGCCGGTTGGCGGTGCGTTCGGCCCGGCCGATCTGGCGGGCGGTCCCGCCTAGGTGGACGGTACCGGTTTGGCCAAGAACCGGGTCCTTCCATGGAACCGCTTCACGAAGCACAAAATGTATCAGGCAGCTCCCCGGCGAGCGCCGGGTCTGGTTCAACGCCTTGGCCAGTTTCTCGGGAATTCTTCCGCGGCCCAACCTCGCCGCGTCTTCGGCGGAGGTATCGAGCAGGACCGATTCGGCATTCAGCTCATCGACATGCGACACCTTGTGCCCGGTATGGATTTTGCCCCCATGGGCGGTGACTTCCGCGGCGAGCGCGTCCGAGATGGCCTGCGACCCTCCGCGCGGGATGGCCCATCCCTGGCTGTGGGCCGCGGCCGCGAGAAATAGCCCGGCCCCGGCGTTGGCCGGGCCGCGCGATCCGCCAGCCACATGTGCGGCGCAACCGGCATAGAGTGCGGCCGCCTGCGGGAACTTCCCTGAGAGCACATCTTTGAGCGCCATGCCGCCGAGCGTTGCGGCGCCAAAGATGCCCAGGGTCACCGGATGCGCCGGTACCTTCAGCAACGGGTTCAGCAAGGTGTCCCCCAGCTGCGTCATTCGGTCCACCAACGGGCCAAGCAGCCGGGTATAGGCGACCCCGTCTCCTGCGCCCAGGTCCTCACCGGTGCGCTTCAAATCCCGCCAAGCGTAGGCCGTGCGTTCGCCAAGGACATGAGCAAAAGATAGCTCCGGGACAATGAAGTCGACCCGTTTATGCACGTTGAGCTCATGCATCGCCTCGGAGAGCATCGCCATCGGATGCACCGCGCTACCCAGGTCGAACTTCGCGCTCGAGCCCTCCAAGGTCTGGGTTCGCGCGGCCCCGCCGATCGTCTCGTTCGCCTCGTAGACCTCTACTCGCAGTCCCGCTCGGGCGGCCACCGCGGCGGCGGCCAGGCCATTGGGTCCCGAACCAACCACTGCAATCGAGCTCATAGCTGTTGCTCCTGAGAAGTATTGGTGGACTTGCGCAGTCCGCGCAAGGTGAAAACGTCTTTGGCTCCGGCGAAGGCACCAGCCAGCGGGTCGTCCTGGCCTACCGCACGGATTGGATCGCGGCGCGGGTCAAGGATCGAGCGCACCACCTGGAACATCAAGTAGGCAAGCATGCCCATATGCGCGAGCACCAGCACCACGTAGCCGATTTCCGGGAAGGTTTTATGTGGGTCTTGCTCTCCGGAGAATGCATCGAGATAGTTCCATAGCCCGTAGAAGTGGGCGACCTCCACCATCATCCAGACCAGGAACAACCGCCAGCGTGGCAGTGCCAGCGCGAACAACGGAATCAGCCAGACGATGAACTGCGGAGAGTAGACCTTATTGACCAGCACGAAGGATGCGATGATCAGGAATGCCAGCGACCCCAGGCGCGGAGTACGCTTGGCCAGCAGACCGAGCACCGCAACACCGGCGCAGCAGATGAAGAACAGAATCAGGCCGTAACGGGAGATCTGTTCTGCCTCGAAGGTGCCCATGGAGTCGGTTTTTGCTGCCACCGCGTTCCACGCATGCCAGAAACTTGAAAGCCCGGCACCGCGTTCCGAGGAAAAGGTGAAGAAGTGCCTAAAGGAGTCCGGATAGGCCAGTGCGTAGGGCAGATTTACCAGGACCCAGGTGGCCGCGGCGGCGCCGCCGGTCACCCAGAAGACCTTGAGTTTTCCGGTGCGAAGCGCGATCACCAGTATCGCTCCGAGGATGAAGAACGGGTAGATCTTCATCGCCGCGCCCAAGCCAATCAGCACCCCGGCAAGTAGTATGCGTCCGCGGGCGAAGGACAGCATGCCCATGGCAAGCAGTGCCACGGCCCACATATCCCAATTGATGCTCGCGGTCAGGATGATGCCCGGGGCGATCGCCACCATCGCCGCGTCCCAGGGACGGCGCCCGCCCATGCGCAGCGTGCACACCACGGTCACCACCCAGAGGATCGCCACGATGGCCAGGTTCATATCGAAGTAGAGCAGCGAGCGGTTCTCCAGACCCTGCGGGACCAGCGCGGCAACCGCCGAGGCCACCGCGCTCATCAGCACCGGGTATTCGAATTCGGCCCCGCTGCTGAACGGAACCCACGGGTTGTCGGCGAATCCGCGGGCCCCGAAGAGCGGCACCCAGTCGGTGTAGCAGGCATATACGTAGGGGTTGGAACCGCCCCAACCATTAAGCCTGCAGGGGTTCTTTGCCAAGAGCATGAACAGTGCGCCGAGGGTAGTCAGCAGGATCATGACTCGTTCAACGCTGAAGAATCCGGGACTGACTCGCCCCGGATCGCTGTGACGGCCCAACGGGCCACCGACCAGCGCGGTGAACTGACGCAGGAATCCGTCAGCCCTCGAGGGGACGGTGATCCGCAGCGGACCACGCTGGCTCGGCTTATTCGGGGCACTCATAGGTTCCAGCCTAGTTCGCCGGGGCCCCGCACTGCACCATTTAGTCCGTTGATTCGGTTATTCGCATCGCTTCCATCGCCTTCGCGCAGGTGGCAGGATGCCACTATGCATAGTCAATCCAAGGAAAGCCTGGGCCGGTCGCTGCAGCTCCTCCAGGCGCTGGCCCAAGCCATCGACCGGCGTGCGGAAGTTTTCGCGGCAATCGAAAAAACCGATTCCCACGCCGCTGCCGTGGCGAGCCTGGGCGACCTGTTGCAGGTAGACGAGTCTGGCGCCCGGGACGTCCTTGATATGCAGGTCCGCCGCTTCACCGGTGAAGAACGCCAAAAACTGGACGAACACTTGACAGTGCTGCGCGCCCAACTAGCGGCCGGAGAACCGTAAAACGACTGGATAAGCTCAATGACATGGGCATACAGGGTTTTCCCAGCAAGCTAAACCTGCTCTTCACCCTGCGTTAACCTGATGTAGGGCAGGTGGCCAACTGGGCTTCCTAGGCTCATGGATGTGAGTAAAACCGACAAGCCCAGCGTCCTAGCGATCATCCCAGCCCGGGGTGGCTCCAAGGGCGTCAAGCTCAAAAATCTACGCACCATCGGGGGCATCTCCCTGGTGGGCAGGGCCATCCTTGCGGCGCGTTCTGCGACGACAGTCAGCGAAGTCGTGGTCAGCACCGATCATGAACAAATCAAGGCCGAAGCCCTCGCCTACGGGGCCACCGTGATCAGCCGACCGGCAGATATCGCCGGAGACACGGCTAGCAGCGAAGCGGTGCTTCTCGATGTTTTGTCCAAGGTCTCCGATACTCCGGATATCACCTTGTTCATTCAGTGCACCAGCCCGCTGATCGATCCTGCGGACCTGGACGCTGCAGTGGGAGCGGTCCGCGACGGCGAAGCCGAAGTCAGCTTCGCCGCGGTACCCGACCACGGATTCCATTGGACCGCCGATCCCCAGGGGCTCGCGCTGGCCAGCGGACATGACGCGGCGAACCGGCCGCGCCGACAAGACCGCGAGGCCCGCTGGCTGGAGACCGGAGCGTTCTACGCCATGCAAACCGCCGGATTCCAGGCAGCCAAGCACCGGTTCTTCGGCCGGGTTCGCATCTGCGAGGTCGCCGCGGAACACGGGATGGACATCGATACCGAAGCGGACCTGGCGCTGGCGCAACTGCGCGTCCCGCAGCACAGCGAACCGATCCTGGTTGATGCGGTCGTCACCGATTTTGATGGGGTGCATACCCCGGACACCGCCTACGTGGACGAACACGGGACCGAAACCGTGCGCGTCTCGCGCTCCGATGGCATGGGCGTGGCCCGGCTACGAGCGGCCGGCGTGAAGTTCCTGATTCTCTCCAAGGAACGCAATCCGGTAGTCGCCGCCCGAGCGGCAAAACTGAATGTCGAGGTCGCCCACGGCATCGACAACAAGGCCGAATATCTGGCCCGCTGGTTGGTCGACGAGTCGATCAACCCGGCCCGCGTTGCCTATGTAGGCAATGACATCAATGATCTGGCACCGATGGAGCTGGTCGGCTGGCCAATCACGGTCGCCGACGCCAGCGACGAGGTGCACCGAGCCGCACGGCACCGCCTGACCCGCTCCGGCGGGAATGGTGCGGTCCGTGAGCTCGCCGAGCTGGTCCTCGCGGCCCGCTCCAATCCACAAGTTTGAATTCCCAAGTTTTCCCAATGAAAGGCAAGTCAATGACCTCCGTGAACACCGAAATCAAGCCAGTAGCCATCGGCGAATCCCTGCTCGGCACCGGCCAGCAGGTTTACGTCATCGGCGAGATCGGCATCAACCACAATGGCGACATCGAGATCGCCAAGCAGTTGATCGACGTCTCGGCCGAGGCCGGCGCCAACGCGGTCAAGTTCCAGAAGCGCACCCCGGAGATCTCCACCCCGATGGACATGCGCGACAAGATCCGCTCCACCCCATGGGGCGACATGACCTACCTGGACTACCGCTACCGCGTCGAGTTCGATCAGGCCCAGTACAAGGAGCTCATCTCCTACGCGGCTTCCAAGGGCCTGCACGCCTTCGCTTCCCCATGGGATGTTCCTTCGGTTGAGTTCATGGAAGAGCAGGGTGCAGTCACCCACAAGGTCGCTTCGGCCTCGGTCACCGACATCGAGCTGCTCAAGGCCCTCGCGCAGACCGGCAAGCCAATCATCCTGTCCACCGGCATGTCCACCATCGAGCAGATCGATACCGCGGTGGAGACCCTGGGCACCGACAAGCTGGTCATGATGCACGCAACGTCCACCTACCCGCTGCCTCCAGAAGAGGCGAACCTGCGCATGGTCGAGACCCTGCGCGAGCGCTACCAGGTGCCGGTAGGCTACTCGGGCCACGAGCGCGGCCTGCAGATCTCGCTGGCAGCCGTCGCCCTGGGCGCGGTCACCGTCGAGCGCCACATCACCCTGGACCGCACCATGTGGGGTTCGGATCAGGCTTCTTCGCTGGAGCCAAAGGGCTTCGAATCGCTGATCCGCGACATCCGCATCCTCGAGCAGGCCATGGGTGACGGCGTGAAGAAGGTCTTCCCGGGCGAGCTGGCACCGCTGTCGCGTCTGCGCCGCGTCGACGCCTAGCCACGGCACACAACCGGCGGTTGGACTCGCCATTGGGTCCAACCGCCGTTTATTTTTGCCCCGCCTAGCCCAGAAGGAACCATGAGTTTGATCCCCGGTCGTATATCAGTGGTGATTCCCGCCTATAACCAGGAGGAATACATCTGCGATGCCCTCACCTCGCTGACCCGCCAAAAGCTGGGCAAGTGGGAACTAGAGGTGCTGGTGGTCGATGATGCTTCCACCGATCAGACCGCGAATCTGGTGCTCGGCTACCAGCAGAAGCTCGAGGGCCTCGAGCTGGTCAGCCTCGCCGAAAACGCCGGAGTCTCCGCGGCCCGCAACGCCGGGCTCGAGCGGGCCACCGGCGAATTCTTCACCTTCCTGGACCCGGACGACTGGTACGCTCCGGAACACCTTGCCACCCTGGCCGCAGCCTTGGAAGACCTGCACGTGGACTTCGTCCGCACCGACCACGTGCGGGTGACGGGAACCAACCGGGTGCTGCATCGCGCCCCGCAGGCGCTGCGCGGCCTGCCCCTGAACCCGGCAGACGATATCGAGCCGATCGACTCCCCCTCGATGGTGGACTATGCCTTCGTTTGGGCAGGTATGTATCGCACCGAGCTGATGCGCAACAAGGACGCCTACCTGTTCGACGCGGATTTGCACAGCGCCGAGGACCGGCTGTGGCTGTGGAAGCTGCACCTGCGCACCAGCCGCTACGCGGTGATCTCCTACCCCGGAGTGTTCTACCGCCGCGGGTTGCCCGGATCGCTCACCCAGGTCTTCGACCAGCGCCAGCTCGGCTTCATTCCGGCCTATGCGCGGATCCTGGAGGAGGTGCGTGCCCATGAGCACGCCGACCGCCACCTGCCCAAGGCGATGCGCCAGTTCTTCGCGATCGTGTGCCATCACGAGAAACGCGCCAAGCACTACCCGCCACAGGTGCGGCTAGAAATGAAACAGCAGCTACGAAAGATCTTCACCACCATCGACGTTCATATCGCACAACAGGTAGCGCTCGAAATGGATATTGCGCGCCGCCGCCACATCCTTTCCTTCCTTCAGGTCGGGGCCGCTAAATGATCGCTTTAGTCGAGGCCAGCAGCTATTTTCAGTTAGCTTCCCTGGCCGCCATGGCCGATGCCGGACTGCTGCCGCAGGCAGATGAATATGTTCTGGTGCTCGCCAATGGCTCGCAGCTGCCCGAACTGACCACGCCCCTTCACGAAGCCCCAGGATTCGCCGAGCTTGCCGCCCGATTCGATCGGGTGGTGGATTTCGCCGCGCTGGTTTCCCCGCGCCGGCCAGCCCAGTTCAACCCACGCGAAGACGAATTGCTCATCTTCGAACGCTTGCTGCGCAGTGCCTGGGATCTGGGAGACGAACGGCTGACGCTAGTTATCGAATCTATCCAGGTAAACCCTGCTCGGGCGCTGGCACGGGTCTTCTTCGACGCGTCGATTTGGGTGCATTCGGACGGTCTGATGTCCTACGGTCCGACGCGCAATAAGCTGCAGGTCCCAATGGCCCAGCGCCTGGCCGGGACCATCCACGTCGATCTGGTGCCGGGCCTCGAGCCGCAGCTGCTCGCCGAGCAGCAACCATCGCGCCTGGTCTTGCAGGGAAGCGCGCTGGCGCCGGTCTTTGCGCAACTTGCTCGGGAGGCGCAGCTGCAGCTACCCGCGGGCGCCGCCCTGATCCTCGGCCAGTACCTGGGTTCCCTGGGCCTGATGGATGCCGAAGAAGAGCTAGAGCTGCACGAGCAGATGCTCCGGGCCGCCAAGGACCGAGGGCTGCACACCATCTTGTTCAAGGCCCACCCGTCGGCCAGCGCCACCTCGGCGGCCCGATTGCGCGCCCGCGCCCAAGACCTCGAGCTGGATTTCCATCTGCTCGATACCGATCACCTGGCCGAAACCGTGATCCTCGCGGCGAAACCGGAAGTTGTCATCTCCTGTTTCTCCACGGCGCTGGTCACCGCCCACTATGTGCTCGGTACGCCGGTTCATGCCGTGGGTACCGCCAA
The DNA here is from genome assembly GCF_052377485.1 of Glutamicibacter sp. AOP38-B1-38. Lineage (NCBI taxonomy): Bacteria > Bacillati > Actinomycetota > Actinomycetes > Micrococcales > Micrococcaceae > Glutamicibacter > Glutamicibacter sp. AOP38-B1-38. The sequence continues at coordinate 9,279 of NZ_JBQSWU010000038.1, forward strand.
GATGCTGCAGCTCCTCGCCCCCTATGAGAATTCGAACCGAATTCCGCTGTCGATCATCCACGGGCTCTTTGTCCAGGACCTGCCGACGCCCGCTCGTGCCGGAAGCATCGACATGCTCAGCGACTTGCTTGGTGCCATTTCTTATTGCATGCAGTCCAAGCAGCTCCCGCATTTGCGCCCGGTCGCCGAGGCTTTCCTCGCCGAACACTACGGCGTGTTTTCCGCCCACTTCAAGCGTCGACGCATCACCAAACTTGCGCTGCCACCGCAGTGGGCCCACTTGCAAGCACGTCGTTCGGTGCCGGCCAAGGTCCGTGGAGTATCCCGCCACATGTTGCGCCACGGCTCACGGACCTTGGACACCATGTCCAAATCCCTGAGTCGACTGGCAAAATGAACGATACGATGATCAAAATTTCCCATCCCGACACCCAGGAAGTGCCACGGCCACGCTTTGGCACCGCACACGTGTGGGTGGAATCTCCCCTGCAGTTGCTCTCGGCCGTGGAAACTCACGCCGCCGGATTGCTCGGCGATGAGGTGCGCATCATTCCGCGGCGCGGCATGCCGCTGGAGGCAACCACCGGCGCACTGCTAAGAAATTCGCCGGCTGGTTTGCACTTCATGCCCGCGGCCAAACGGCCACCGCAGCCTAGCTCGCCGCGAGACAGGTACGTCACCGGCGATGCCTATTCGGGTCGGATACAGCGCACCATGCTGACCGGGGTTAAGGCCAAGGAAGTTGTCATCATCGATGATGGGCTGGCCACGTTGGCGCTGATCCGGCAGCTGGTCAGCGAGGAACCTACCGCTGTGGTGCGCGCCCGTGCGAAGAGCACCGCTGCCCGCCTGGGCCTGGGCTTGGCGATGTGGCACCGGCTGCGCGGCTTGGCGCGAGAGGGGCGCCTGCTGATTGTCTCTGCCTTGCAGGTTGAACCGGAAATCAGGAAGCGCATGGAAGCGCTGGGCATCAAATTCGCCCAGCACAAGTTCGAGTGGCTAGCTACCCAACCCGTCGCCGAACGATTCACCGAACCAACCTTGCTCATCGGCTCGGCCATGGCGGCGGACGGAATTATTCATGCCGCACCGTATCTGCAATGGATTCGTTCCATCGCCGCAGAAGGGCCAGTCGCCTTCTTCCCGCACCGCCGAGAGACCCCGCAGATATTGGAAGAACTACAGCAGATTCCCAACGTCGTGCTGAAGGAGCATACGATTCCCATCGAGATGCGATTGCGCGATTTGCGTCCCGGACAAGAAATCAGGGCGCTTCCTTCAACCGTCATTCCCTCCTTGCGCCTCCTGCTCGGTAATGAAGCTCGTAACCTGTACGCGCAACCGGTGCCAGATCATTGGTGGACGCCGAGCACCTCGCAAGATCTTCGTGACCATTTATCAAGCTCGTTGAGGGTGTGACAATCCTCTTGAAACCGGCAATTCTTGCGGTCGCGGATTCAGACTCGTATCTGAAACTCGCCACCACATTTCTGCACCGTCTGGGCCCTAGTTGGGACCGCCGCGTCGTATTGGCGCGCACCCCTGTCATGCCCACCGAAGAACAGATCGCCGCGGCGTTCGAGGGCACCGACCTCGACCCCACAGATCTGGAGGTCTTAGCCTTGAATCAGTTCAATGCACAAACCGTTGGCGAAGATATCGTCTTCGCCGCCGCCACGGGACCAGTAGTCGCCGAATTATATGCGCGGATGCTGCGTACCGAACCGGTGGACCAGCGAAGCACGGCACTGATCTCCGCGCTTCCCGGGGTCGCTTATCCTGCCACCCGCAAGGGATGGAATTACCGCCGTCCAGGTGACGCATTCATCTGCCATTCACACGCCGAGGCGCGCGATTTTTCATTTATGAACCTCGACCACGAGGGGCATCAGCCAACGATCATGGTCAGCAAGCTTCCCTTTCTGCGCTCATCCGGTTTTCCCGCCAGTTCTTCTGCCCCGATCAAGCGACTGGTCTTTGCACCGCAGGCCAAGGTGCCTTTCGGCAAAACCGAACGCGAGAACATCTTGGTCTCGCTCGAGCAGGCCGCTCGGCTCAATCCGGGACTGGAAGTCATGGTCAAATTGCGAGCGCGCGCTGGCGAACCTCAGACGCATCTCGAGGCCTACCCCTATGACCTGCTTTTTGAAGAGCTTGTTCGCTCTGGCCGGTTAGGAAAGTCCACGCATCTGCGCTTCGTGACCGGCAGCATGTCTGAAGTGCTTACGGAGCATAGCGCGCTTGTGACCGTTTCATCCACGGCAGCGCTCGAGTCGATCGATCGCGGATTGCCGACCATGGTGCTCTCCGACTTCGGCGTAAATGCCCAGATGATCAACGTCGTTTTCGAATCCTCCGGATTGCTCGGTACTCTGCAGGACCTCGAGGACCTGAACTTTGAGCCGGCGAACAAGCCCTGGCTACGAGAAAATTATTTTCACCGTGTGGACAACACGTTCAATGAGTCTTTGACCATCCTCGCGCATCGCGCCCGAGACGGTCAGCTAAAAACAGATCCCGAAATACTGGCTTTCATCAAGCACCAACCACTCCGTCAACGGGTCCGGACGGCACTTCCGACACCAGTACTCAGGGTATTGCTGAAAATTCGCAGACACATGAAGTTGTCACGACAATCAAACCCAAGATCCATGTCATGATCAAAATCATCTATACCAGTGACATTGAAAATTCTATGCCTTTTCAATGTCAGTCATGGTCATAAGTTATTTTGCTCTTGTACAAAAATGGTTCCTTGATCTGCATTTACTCGGGTTGCTGCACGTCATACGCGCCACGATCTGCCTGCCCTGCGTTGAAACATCCGGTGATTGCAACCACTATGGGAATGTTTCTTGACCAAAAGGTCTTAAGATCATTAAGGGCCCATTAATAGACTGTGCTTTCGCGCGGTCATTTTGCCCACAGTTTTGTATATTTCATTAGGAGTTCATGTGTCGGCGAGCCCGATTCGCGTTGCCATTGTTGGTGTGGGTAACTGCGCCACTTCCCTTATCCAAGGTGTCGAGTACTACCGAAGTGCCGACGAAAATGCCTCTATTCCGGGTCTGATGCACGTGCGATTCGGTGATTACCACGTGGCCGACGTTGAATTCGTTGCGGCATTCGATGTGGATGCGAAGAAGGTAGGCCTCGACCTATCTGACGCCATCCTGGCCAGCGAAAACAACACCATCAAGATCGCCGACGTGCCAACCACCGGTGTCACCGTGCAGCGCGGGCCCACCTTGGATGGTCTGGGCAAGTACTACCGTGAGACCATTGATGAGTCGACCGCCGAGCCTGTTGACGTCGTCAAGGCGTTGAAGGACAGCAAGGTAGATGTCATGGTCTGCTACCTGCCGGTAGGCTCCGAAGACGCAGCAAAGTTCTACGCTCAGTGCGCTATCGACGCAGGCGTTGGCTTCGTCAACGCCCTGCCGGTCTTCATTGCCGGCACCCCGGAGTGGGCACAGAAGTTCACCGACGCAGGCGTGCCTATCGTGGGCGACGACATCAAGTCGCAGATCGGTGCCACCATCACACACCGTGTGATGGCCAAGCTCTTCGAAGACCGTGGAGTGGTGCTTGATCGTACCTACCAGCTGAATGTCGGTGGCAACATGGACTTCAAGAACATGTTGGAACGCGATCGCTTGGAGTCCAAGAAGATCTCCAAGACGCAGGCAGTCACCTCGAACACCTCGGCCAAGCTCACCGCCGACGACGTGCACATCGGACCTAGCGACTACGTTGCCTGGCTTGATGACCGCAAGTGGGCGTTCGTTCGCCTCGAGGGACGCAACTTCGGTGACGCTCCGGTGAATCTGGAATACAAGCTAGAGGTTTGGGACTCGCCAAACTCGGCCGGTGTCATCATCGATGCTGTGCGTGCAGCCAAGATCGCGCTTGACCGCGGCATTGGCGGCCCGATCCTGTCGGCTTCGAGCTACTTCATGAAGTCCCCACCAGAGCAGTACGACGACGAGTCGGCTCGCGCGAAGGTCGAAGCCTTCATCCGCGGCGACATCGAACGCTAGAAAGTCCCTTCGGGACGAAGCAAAAAGATCCGTGCGTGGAATTCTGAACTTGAATTCCATGCACGGATCTTTTTGTATGCCCCCGTCTATAGCACGCGGCCTGCCCCGGACGCGGAGAAGCCCGCCGGCTGATAGGCCGGCGGGCCTCTGCTGAATTGTTTGCGAGTTCATTTCGCACCCCTCTTCCTGTAGTTGGCAACAACGGTAATGGCGTTGAGCTCAACTATCGGATACGGAGGTACATTTCCGGTGGCACATGGTTGACCAACTCCCGCTGACTCAGTCGGCGGTTTAATTCGGCACTATCAAGTTGCTTCCGGTTCTTAGCAAAACGCTTTTTCATTATTGTTCCCTCCCTTCTAAACAGATCGGGGAGGTGGGAAGGTCCTGGTGCGTAGTAGAGACTGCGCGAGCTTTCAGGCTTTCGGGACCTGCGAAGATGAGTTCCGAGGTTCGAACTGCCCGTTGAACAGAGCTATCAAAAAGTGGAGCAGACATGAAAAAAGTTCCTAAGGGAGAATGTCGATTACTGACTGACCGCCCCAGGAACTTTTGCTTGAATTCGTAGAAGTCTAGGAATCCATCATTCCGGAGGCAGGGGAAACGCCATGGCGCGCGGCAAAGCCGAACCAGCAATTTGAAAAGGCCATTTTGCCTGATCGCATGCCGCCATAATTCCAGTTATCTCGATTTGTAATCACGTTTCCCACCTCCTATAAATCTGTCCGAGTCAATCGCGCAAAAGCCCGAGACTCACTTAGTATTGTCTTTTAGATCCGCAAGTCTCATTGAGACTTCCCAATCACAATATTTAGCATACATGGAGAATTTCGCACGCGCCAGTGATTTACTCAAATTCTTCAATAAGTTTCTTTAAAGCCGTGTAGGGACGCTCTGGGCCTGCCCCAAAACGTCCCCACATGCGCTAATTGCAACTATTATTCGGCTACAGGTTGCTGAGATTCCGGTTGTTCCGCCCACCATGCACGGAGTCTTTCTGCGGCGACTTGTTCTCCCAGCGGACCGTCATCCAAACGTAGATTGAGCATGAAATTGTAGGCGCGACCTACCAATGGCCCGGCTTTAATGTCCAGTAGGGCCATAATCTGTTCACCGTTCAGATCTGGACGAATGGACTTCAGCTCTTCCTGCTCGGTAATTTCAGCTATTCGCGTCTCAAGATCGTCATAGGCAAATCCGAGGCGCTCGGCCTTACGGCGGTTGCGGGTCGTGACATCCGAACGGGTCAGACGGTGCAAACGCTCGAGCAGTTCGCCCGCGTCGGTCACATAGCGGCGCACTGCCGAATCGGTCCAGCCGGCGTCTCCGTAGCCGTAAAAACGCATGTGCAGTTCAACCAGGCGCGCCACCGCTTTTGTGGTGTCCTTGTCGAATCGCAGGGCGCGCATGCGCTGTTTCACCAATTTCGAGCCGACCATGTCATGGTGGCGGAATGAAACCGCGCCATTGGATTCGAACTTACGAGTTGCAGGCTTTCCAGCGTCATGCAGCAACGCCGCAAAGCGAAGAATGAAATCTGGCCCTGGAACGGGGCCCTCGCTATCGGTTTCGTGTCCCATGGCTTGTTCAAGCACGGTCAGCGAATGCTGGTAGACGTCCTTATGCCGATGGTGTTCATCGATTTCCAAGCGCAGCGCTGAGACCTCGGGCAGCACCTTGTCTGCCAAACCCGAATCGACCAGCAAATCTATGCCTGCGCGCGGGTCAGCTCCGTTGATCAGCTTGATCAATTCGTCGCGGACTCGTTCGGCAGAAATGATATCGATGCGCTCGGTCATTTCGCTCATCGCCTGGCGGACCTCGGAAGACACCTCAATGCGAAGCTGCGATGCGAATCGTGCGGCTCGCATCATGCGCAACGGGTCATCCGAGAAGGAAATATCCGGGGAACCTGGTGTGCGGATTAGTTCATCGCGCAGCGAACTGACCCCGTCAAAGGGATCCACCAGTTCCAATTCGGGCAGACGTAACGCCATGGCATTCATGGTGAAGTCACGGCGGTACAGGTCATCATGCAGGTTATCGCCAAAGGCAACGATTGGCTTGCGTGAATCCTTATCATAGGCGTCGGCCCGGTAAGTCGTGACCTCTAGCGTGTGCTCACCCTTTTTTAAGGCGATGGTCCCGAATTCGCGTCCCACATCCCAGATGTTGTCGGCCCATCCCGAGATCACCTTAACGGTTTGTTCCGGCGTCGCGCTGGTGGTGAAATCCAGGTCGGGAGAGACACGGCCAAGATAAAGATCGCGGACCGGACCACCAACCAGGGAAATCTCATGACCGGCCCGAACGAAACGATCGGCGAGCTCGAAAATGACCGAAGGCAGGATCTGGCGCAGGGCGTCATGAGATGGAAGTGCGTACATAGTTCCTTAAGCGTGCCAGATTTCTGGTGTTCTCGCTCGAAAAATCGCTGAACTTCCTTGCGAGATACCTCTCTTGTCCACGTCGCTAAGGCGTAGATCGCCAAAAAGTCGATAGAGTGGTTTCATGAACCGTCCGATCCCGTCTGCCCCAAAGCGCACGCCATTGACTGCGTCAATGGCTTCTGCGCAGGCGTCCGGCGGTCCTCAGACACTTCCAACGGTCGAAGAAGTTTCCTCCGGCGGCATTGTTATTGACTTTGACAACCCTGATTTTCCAGTCGCAATCATTGCACGGTACAACCGCGGTGGACGTTTGGAATGGTGCCTTCCTAAGGGGCACCCAGAAGGCGAAGAGGTCAATGAGGAAGCAGCCGTCCGTGAGATCGAAGAAGAAACCGGTATCGCCGGCCGTATTCTCGCTCCGCTGGGCTCTGTGGATTACTGGTTCACAGTAACCAATTACCGGGTTCATAAGACCGTGCACCACTTCCTCCTGGAAGCCACCGGCGGCCACCTCACGATCGAGAACGACCCCGACCATGAGGCTGTAGATGTCGCATGGGTGCCGTTAAATGCGCTCGGTAAGCGTCTTTCTTTCCCTAATGAACGCCGGATCGCTGACCTGGCACGCGAGGTCCTTACGAAGTATGTCTCAGGTTCCTAAATCACCGCCCAGCCCCGATCAGCCGAATACCGGAACCCACGAACAGGTTACTGAACTGGCGACACCAGCGGCCCCGGCATCCGGTGGAAGATCAAAAACCTATGCACTGATGGCTTCGGGCACGTTGGTTTCGCGCATGCTCGGCTTCGTCCGCACCGCAATGCTGGCCATGGCCATTGGTTCGGTCACCTCGGTGGCAGATATCTTCGAGAAGGCGAACGTCATCCCGACGATCATCTTCATGCTGCTAGCTGGCGGCGTCTTCAACGTGGTGTTGATTCCACAACTTATCAAGGCCTCCAAGGCCAAGGACCGTGGAGCCGCATACACCTCCAAGCTAGTCACTCTCACCATCGTGGTGATGGGTGCGCTGACGGTTGTGCTGACTGTGTGCGCCCAACCAATTATCATTGCGCTCACTAATAACTGGACCGATCCGATGATCGCGCTCGGCACGGCATTCGCCTATTGGTCCTTGCCGCAGATCTTCTTCTACGGGCTCTATGCGGTGCTTGGGCAGGTCCTCAACGCGCATGGCAGGTTCGCCGCCTTCATGTGGGCTCCTGCGGCCAATAACCTGATCCAACTGTTGGTCATCGGCTCGTTCATGCTGGTCTTCGGCGCCTATTCTTCGGGCGATCCGATGGATTCGTGGAGCACCGGAAAAACTATATGGCTTGCCGGCGGTGCGACCCTAGGCATCATCATGCAATCTCTCGTACTGCTCTGGCCTTTGAAGAAGACTCACCTCAAGCTCCGCTTCGATTTCTCCTGGCGTGGGATGGGACTGCGCCGGGTCGGCCGGCTAGCTATCTGGACGCTGGCGGCGATGGTCATCGGTAACATCTCTTCGTTGATCTACTCGAAAATCGTCTCCGGAGCGACGGCGGCCCGTACCGAACTATCTGCCGAACAGGCCGCCTCGGTAGCCGGTGAATACGCGCTGAATACCTCGCAGCTAATCACCGTGTTGCCACATTCACTTTTCGCACTGACCGTGGCCACGGTCCTTTTTAATGACTTCACTCGTGCCTTTGCCGACCGCCGGCGCAAAGATATCGGACCACTGCTCAACCAGGGCATGCGTTCTACCGCGATCCCTATCATTTTCTTCACCGTGGTCTTCATAGTATTGGCCGGCCCGTTGGGGCGGCTCTTCGCCGGCAGTTCCGAAAATTCCGTTCAAGCGGCAGCCGCCATCGGCCAGTTGCTGGTGCTCACTGCTCTGGGACTTCCTTTCAAGTCGATCCAGTTCTTCATGTTGCGCGTCTTTTTCGCCGATGAAGACACCCGCACTCCTATGCTGATCCAGAGCAGCATTGCCGCGATCGGTCTGATCGGTGCCGTGTTGGCAGCCTGGCTGGTCGACCCGATAAATATTGCCGCAGCGATTGCCTTCATCTACGGCATCACCAATGTCATATCGGCAGTCATCACGCATTACCTGATCAAACGACGCTACGGCGACTATGGCGTCACCAAGGTCATCGACACCTATATACGAATCGGTTGGATGGCCACCCTGTCGGCAATTATTGGCTGCATTCCCCTGGCCTTATTGGGTGGTTTCAGCTTCGGATTCGCTTATGATTCGCTGTTCAGCGCCGCTGTCACGATCTGCGTTGTGGGCCTGATTATGGCCATAAGTTTTGTGTTGTTGTTGCATCGGACTAAGGTCCCGGAGCTCGCCGGATTCCTCGGCCCGCTACTGCGCAGAATTCCGGGCCTCCCCAAGCCGTGATTCTGCTCAAATGACCAACAAATGAAGGGTTTGGGCAGGTAACATGAAGGATGGTGGGTCTGCCTGCCGTTCGAAGCAATCAAACCTTGGAGATGCACGTGTCGCAGCCCATCGATGTCGGTTCTGTCCTTAGCGGGCGCTACCAGGTCACCGAAACCGTTCTGACCACAGCCGAGGGAGATCTGGTGCTTGGCGGCATCGATCAGGTGCTCAACCGATCGGTCAGCATCGTGGTCGCTTCCGCGGCCAACTCCTCGCAGCTGGCCACCAGCGCGCGTGAAATTGCCATGGGCGAGCGTCAGGCCAACGTCCAGGTACTAGACCTAGGCATCACCGAAACGAATCAAAGCTACTTAGTGGCGAACGTCGCCCGCTCGGCCGACCTGCTGGATCTGGTGCTCGAGGCTCAAGACGCGCCGTACGTCGAACCATTCTTCACTGACACCCTGGGCACCGAGCTATTCGGCGAGTCCCGTCAGTCGGTACCCGAGACCTACGAAGACGATGCGGAATACTACGAACAGCTGCGCTACGAAGACGAACCTGAAGAACAGAACAAGGTCGGCAACGCGCTGAGCAGCGGGTTCGCCGGTTTGAAGAACCGTTTTGGCCGTAAAAATGCCACCGCCGCGGAATCCGTCGATGAAGACGAGTACGTCGAAGAAAATACCGACGATCAGACCGCACCAAATGCCCAGGTAACCACGCCCACGGCGGCAACTCCGGTCTCACCGGCAAACAAGGCTTCTGCGGCCCCTAAGCCCAAGGTGACCCGTCTGGACGACGATGAAGAACCTAATGTCACCGCCACGGCCGCCCTCGCGGCTGCGGCCCAGTCCAAGGGATCGGCTCCTAAGAATAAGAAGGAGGAGCCGAAAAAGGAAGAGCCCAAGAAGCCTGCACAGAAGAAGGCAGCAGCTATGGCCGGCATCGCTGCAGCTTCCGCCCCGAAGGCTTCTACCTTCCCTGCAGCCGCCAAGGGCGTTCCTGCACAGGATGTTCCAGAGCCATTGGAAGAAGAGGAAGACGAAGGCACCTCGAAGGGCGTACGTCTGCTCGTTGGTGCCGTGCTGATCGCGGTTCTGATCATTGGCATCGTTTTCGCCTTCAACTTCTTGGGTGGCGCAGGTAAGGACACAACTGCCGACCCTTCAACCGCCCCGTCCGAAACCGCGGCCGCACCGACCCAGGAAGAGGCTGAAACTCCAAGCGAGCCTTCGCTGCCGGCTCCCAAGGTCGATGATGTCTCGCGCTTGGTGCCAGGCAACCAGCAGCTCAATGCGGAAACCGACAACACCCTCGGCGACATGATCGACGGCAACCCTTCGAGCACCTACAAGACCTACTCGTACACCACCAGCAACTTCGGTGGCTTCTCCTCGAATATGGTCTTCATCCTGGAGCTTGAGGAGGAATCCGGAATCTCCGAAATCAATCTCGAGGGCCTGAATGCCACCGGTGGCGACTACGAGGTCCTCGTAGGTACCTCAGATGATCTGGGCGATGCGAAGTCTGTGGCCAAGGGCTCGTTCTCCGGTCCGTCGATCTCCGTTCCGGTCAAGGGCGATGACTCCGATCAGATGGCAGGCACGCACGTGTTCCTCAACGTCACCGACCTACCACGCCGTGCTTCGGGCGCCAACGCCTCCCGACCATTCGGCTTGCAGATCGGCGAGTTCTCCGCCAAGTAACAGAAGCGGAATTTTTTACCAAAGCAATGCGTTGAGGTGGATAGTGAGGGTAGACCTCGCTATCCACTTCGCATTATTAGAACGAAAGGGTTCTACCCTCGTGACTTCAGCACAGAACGACGAAATCCGCGACGTAATCATCGTCGGCTCCGGTCCGGCCGGTTACACCGCCGCGGTTTACACCGCGCGTGCGAACCTGAAACCATTGGTCATTGCCGGCTCGGTCACCGCCGGTGGCGAACTGATGAACACCACCGATGTGGAGAACTTCCCAGGCTTCCCCGAGGGCATCATGGGCCCGGACCTGATGGACAACATGCAGAAGCAGGCCGAGCGCTTCGGCGCGGAGGTGCTCTTCGATGATGTCACCGAGATGCAGCTCGACGGAGAGATCAAGACCCTGTCGTTGGCCGACGGTACCGTGTACCGCGCCCGCACGGTCATTGTTTCCACCGGCTCTGCCTACCGCGAGCTGGGCCTTCCAGACGAAAAACGCCTCTCCGGCCACGGTGTCTCCTGGTGTGCTACCTGCGATGGTTTCTTCTTCCGCGACCAGACGATCTCCGTCATCGGCGGTGGCGACTCCGCAATGGAAGAAGCTCTCTTCCTGACCAAGTTCGCGGCAAAGGTCATCGTGGTGCACCGACGCAACGAGCTGCGCGCCTCGAAGATCATGGCGGATCGCGCCTTGGCGCACGAAAAGATCGAATTCGTCTGGGACTCCGAGGTTGTCGGCATCAATGGTGAAAACAAGGTCAACGGCCTCGTCGTGAAGAACCGCAACACCGGCGAAGAGTCCACCCTGGATGTCACCGGCATCTTCGTAGCCATCGGCAATGATCCACGCGTGGATCTCGTCAAGGATCAGCTGGAGCTTACCGCAGAAGGCACCATCGCCGTCGATGGCCGTTCTTCGCGTACTTCGTTGCCTGGTGTTTACGCAGCTGGCGACGTCATCGATTCAAACTACCGTCAGGCAATCACCGCCGCAGCTTCCGGCTGCGCCGCTGCTCAGGACGTCGAGCATTACTTGGCCAACGTCAAGACCCCGGCCAAGGTAACCAACTAATAATTCGCAGAAAGGGGTTCACTCACATGAGTAACGCTAAAGCAGTCACCGAAGCAACCTTCCAGGCAGAAGTTCTGGAGTCCGAGAAGCCAGTAATCGTAGATTTCTGGGCAGAGTGGTGCGGTCCATGCCGTCAGCTGAGCCCAATCCTGGATCAGATCGCCGAGGAGCACGCAGACAAGGTCACCATCGTAAAGCTGAATATCGATGAGAACCAGGCGATTTCCGCGAAGTACGGCATCACCAGCATTCCTGCAATGTTCGTTTTCAAGGATGGCGAGCACGTTGCCTCCTCGCTCGGTGCCAAGCCAAAGGCTGTCATCGAAAAGGAATTTGCAGAATACCTGTAAATCCTAAGTAGTCGTCAAAAATAGGCGTTGTGCTTCCGAGCTCAACGCCTATTTTTGTCCCTACCGCTAGTCAGGGCGTGGTGACAATGCTCAGAAAACTCAGCTCAGGATCAAAACGTAATTAGACAAGTAATTTAACTTGTTTTCGTGACTATAAACTGACTACTACACTTTCTTGTGTGTTCGTTGGTCAGGGTCAGCATATCGACGGGAAACACGGTACTCAACCAACCGGCTGCAGGCAAAAGACTACGTTCGAGATTCGGCAGTAGACGACGAGCGACGGTGCCATGCGCGTTCAAAGAGGAAGACGCTGGATGGGGTTCTCTCAAGGTCATGGCCCACTTTAAGATGCTCCGGGAAGCTGTTTCTCCGCACTGAACGTGTTACGTGATCAGGACCAGAAACGTGCCGCGAGACCTGACGGACCGTCCTCAGATCGTTCCCGACCTACGTCGCTACGCTCCTTCGATGCACAATGGATCTGTCCCGAGGCCCAACGGATGTATCAAGGTTTATGCTTCTACGCCAGACTAGTGACATGCGATCACAACCGTGAAGGGTCTGCGAGGCGAGAAGCGATTGGATTGTTGCGCTCTTCGCTCCCCCGTCAGATATCTGTTCCCGGTACCGCAAGTCCAGGTGGCCGGTCCGCGTAACCGCTGCTGCTGCTCCAGATATCGGGAATCGGCAACCGCTGAACTGCCATCAATGTCCGTCCGCCACACTCGTGTAGAGCGTTGACGCCAAGCCGTGGGTATGGACGCGGTTCAGCGAATAAGGCGCAGATAATCTCGGATTTTTGCATCTCTTTTGCCCTGACTAGCAACTCACTGAATTTTCTCGGGAACGCTGTAACAAGAAGCCCCGATCGGTCTTCATTGATTCGATTGCTGGTGATGAAGCAGGCTCCTCGAAGCCTTCGTATTGCTGGAGCCTCCTATTGGGAATCCGCAGGTCCAGTTGTTCTGCGTTGAGATTATCAACGTGATCCAAAGTCGTGAGCAGTTCGTTGTGCAGGGGCCTTGATGGCGCTGTTGACGGCCCAAAGTGGACAGTTCTCAGTTTTGACGATATCGCTGCGTCTATGTCCTCGACCGAGTGGACGCATGATGGCAAGGTAGTTTGCCGTCCTTCCTCCTAGGATAGTTTCGCCTCCCCCGAGTTGAGCATTTGACTCATTGAGAGCCAGCAGTACTGCATTCCAGAGCCACGCCATCGGAACCCGTGTAGTCTCCTTCAGAGCCGCCCATAGCGCCCTTGGAGATCACTAAATAAGCAAACCCTTTCGGGGAGCCTTCTGCGGATGCTGTAAATCGAAGGAAGGCCCGTATGGGTCGCCAGCAACGACGGGGTCTGTGCTCTCTCTACAAGCAATCGGTCTGGCATACCAGGATCATTTCCGGAATTCACGCGGAGACGATCTTAGAACGGTGTGTTCATCATAGGATCTGGGTCGAGACGGAAAACTGCAACATATAGGTGAAGGCCTCAGTGCAACGGATCAACGATGCTGTTGGGATCCGGGGGTCCCTTCGGGGTAGGTTCTAGCGCTCAACGGCAGTATCGGCGCCGGCCAGACCTCCAGGCATTCATGGTTACCGATTCAGTCGAGAACACTTGCCACAACTGGCACTTGCTGACCAGTCATTCCTATCCAAAGGAACCGATTCAGTCATTCATTGCTTCGTGTACTCCCCCGCAAAGAACAATCAGCGGCGTACGCCAGCGGCTTCGTTGTCAGAGGATCAATGCCGGTGTCGGTTGCCGCAATGTTCCACCTTCTGGTGCTTGGTGAGGTCCCGAGATCTTCCGGCGAGATCTTTGCGTCAAGAGTCATTGTTCGTTGGGCCTATCCGTAATCTGTTCTGAAATCGACCGACCCTGATTTGTCAGATAATCAAGTTCGCCTTGTTCCGATCGTCGAACGGTGGATACTGTGTCGATTCAGAAATAACGTTGTTTCACGTGAAACAAACATCAGTTCTGGACTGGCCTCGAAAGGGCTATTCCAGTCTGCCTTCCGTTGAATGCCGTTCGAAATCGTGCGTCGACGATCGTTGTTTTCCATGTCTGGAGGAACCGATAGCGCACACCGCTGTATCTGTAGAACATACTTGCGTCCCGTGCTGATGCTGAGTGGGATTTCTCGTCGTCAACCATACAACACGTTGGATTCTGCAATTCCAACCTTTAAGAGGGTGGAGATTGTTTCACGTGAAACACGCGGAAACAGAGATCAGTATCAAGAGGGCTGTGAACCGACCCCCTCACATGCAGTGAAAATATCAGGAACTAGCGCCTAGACGTAAGCAACAATTATGAAACCCGCTTACGGACGCCAGGCTACGTCGCAGG
>NZ_JBQSWU010000039.1:0-22027 GCF_052377485.1 Glutamicibacter sp. AOP38-B1-38
ACGTCGCAGGTGACATGAGAGGACCTGGTGGATCTGCCCGATTACTCGTAGTGAGTTCCAGAGTCACGGCGGGAGCAGCCAGTGCTTCGATTGAATGTTCGCATCGATGCGTCGAGTACCACATCTGAATAAGCGGCCTCTTGTCCCAGGCCGACTGTCGGCGAATAATCACAAGTGCACAGTCATCGTATTTGAGCGAAACTCCAAGTAACTCTCGAATAGGCAAATACCCGACTACCTGCAAACGAGAACGAATGGCAGACACCGGGCGTTTAACAGGCGCCTCTCCCCTGCACATCAAGGATTTACATTTCGATTCGCACATGTACTGATTGTTCGACGTACTGGAAGCTGATCACGCTCACTGAAATTCCCCACTTCTGCTCACCGAAATTCTCCACCTCGTGTTGACCCGCCCATGAGGGCGGGCCTTCCTCGAAACTGATGGCCTCTGACCACACACCAGTTCTTGAGAAAGGCCCGCACTTCCATGTTGAACGGAGGAAAGACGTGGATATCCACGCGTTGAAAAAGAATGAGCATCAGTGAGATCGCCCGCCGCACGGGCGTGACCGCAAGACCATAAGTGCGTACCTCACCGGGCAACGGGAAACCGGGAAACGCCAACGCACCACCGACCCGGTCGACGCCTTCGATGACTACATCAGGACACGCCTGATCGAAGATCTACACCTCTGGGCGCAAACACCGATGGACGAGCTGCAGAACTTCAATTTCGCACTTTCCTACCCGTCATTGACGAGAAATATTCGGGCCCGGAACCTGCGTCCTGCCTGCCAATCCTGCAAGAGCGTGCTGCAACGACCAACGCCGTCAACGAGTACCCTCCCGGTGAAGAAACCCAATGGGATTTTCTCGAGCTGCCCGATCCGCCCGCCGGATGAGGCATGAAGGAAGTGTTGCTGCTGATCCGGTCCTTGGCGGACTCGGGCCAATGACGGTCCGTGCTGGCGCCGTCTATGGACCAACGGCACTTCTTCGAGGCGATGATCATCATGCAGGATCTGCTCGGCGGGGTGAACAAGTTCTGGTGTATTGACCGACTGTCCACGGTCTATAACGTCTCCAGCAGGGACGATAACACCGAGTTCGCGACCTACACCAAGCACTATGGGTCCAGATAGCAGCGCGTCCTCCTCGTTCGGAACAACGCTAGTGCGTGATGGAGAAAAACAACCACACCGCCGCCCAAGGTGGTGTCGGACCTTGCCTGATGAGACCACCTTCGAATAGGCGCAGAGCTCCGTCTAGTGCTTTGCCGCCTCCCAAGATGCACGCGACAGACGCATCCCCGCGGGGAAAACCACGTGCAAGGCCATGTCCGCCGCCGAGCACCTCGGCTCCCCGGCCGCCCCGTGCCCGGTGATCCAGACCGAAATCCGCACCGCCTCGAGGCAGCCGCCCAAGTGATGATCAGCCACCGTTTGGGCACCGGCCATCTCGATATCGCAGTCACAGACGGAACCGTTATTGCCCGACACCAGCGCGCGGCCAACAGATTGGGTGACACCATCAGGGACATGGGCAACGTGATCGCGTTGAACCAGGCGTCCATGGCCGGGGCCAACACCGCACGTCCCCATCGTCGCAGGAAACGGATCCCGCGGGGAATCGAGCCCCTGGCTGCCGCCGCAGTCCTTCGCGAAACACCTTAGTACACCTTGGCATCTGCTACGAATCCCTTGGCCGCCTACGAACGCGCCGCCCAGGGAAGGACCCGACTCTCATGAACGAGAGCACCTCAATCTCCTTGGCCGATCCGCCCCAGACGTGCATCTACCAACAGCTGCGTCCTACCTGACCGTGCACACGCTTACGGCCTCGGCTGAAGCCCTGCCCGGGTCATGTCCGTGGACATCGACAGGGAAGAATCCAGGAGGCTGGCCGGCAGACTGCGTTTCGCCAGCCTTCCCACCGAGGCACGGCTGGACACCTTCGATCTTGTCCTTGCCCAGGGCATTGACCTGTCCCTGCTCAACGAACCGGGAACGTGTCGGTGGATCGAGACGGCGACTAACGTCCTGCTGATTGACCCGCCCGGCGTGCGGAAAACGCACCTCGCGCGGGCCTGGGGCGGGCAGCGGGGAGCCGGATACCGCGTCCATTTCGCCTCCGCGGCCGAACTGGCCGCACGCTGCCACAAGGCCGCCATCGACGGGCACTGGTCATCGACCATGCGCTACTTCGCCGGCCCCACGCTATTGATCATTGACGAGCTGGGTACCCTCCCACTCCCGGGGCGTCGGCTTCGGCCCTGTTCAAGGTGAGCAATCAGCGGTATTTGAAAACCAGTATCGTCATCACGACCAATCGGCCTGTTGGTGCTTGGAGCGAGATCATCGGGGATGCCACCCTTGCCGAGCCCATGCTCGGCAAGCTTTTGCCTCGGTCCGTGGTGCTGAACCTCGACGGGGGAATCGTATCGGTTGCACAATCATCATGCCGCCCAACAACTCAGAAAGGCCACTACCGGGACGCAAGCAACTCTGCTAGTTCAGCTCTCGTGAGCTGGGGAATTTCGGTAATCAACTCTGGGGAATTTCCATGAGCCCCATCAACGCAAAACTACTTCCGATGCCAGCCGATCCATGGCGCCATGTTTCACGTGAAACAGCGCATGCCTCGCCTCCAAGATATTCTGATTTTTTGAATACAAATCAGAGATTTGACGGAACCAGCATCAGTCGCGCCTCCCAATTTTGAACCAACTACGCTCGAGCATTCGGAACCCGGATTAAACCTACGGTCAAATATCAGCGTCCTCGACGCCACTGAAAAGCCGATGATTCTATTCCTGGATACATGAGTTTTCGGAGCCTTGCGAGCCACCGAACATTGCCTTTCTATACGGACTTCTAGAGTCGCATGAACGCTCCCGAGCTAGCGAGGAAGCAACACAATCCGTTCAACGCGCCTCGATTACTTCGACGCCAAGAAGGAAGAACCCTTCGGTTATCTACCATCCTTGAGAAAGAGGGAATGCCGGTTCCTTCTTTCGAACGCTGGCAACTGGGTTCTTTCAAGCCGCTGAGTCTTTGCTGGTGCCGAACAGCTATAAACCTACTTGTTCTCGGACTCCAAAATTACGATGGACAGCTATACGCGATGCGACGAAAATGAAAATCGCTGTCCACGGACAATGCTGATGCAATCATTGCTCGGCCTGTTCACAAGAAAATCATGCCCGTAGTCCGTTGACGGTACAGAATTGATGAAGCACTGAGTTACCACAGGATGCGCAACTCCGAAGGCTGGTGGGCCTCACAGCATGGATGATGCTTATGTGCCACCCCTAGGCTGCACTTAGGGTCCCGAGCAACTGGCTATTCAACGGTTCTAGGTAATGAAACTAAGTAGATCAGCGGATCCCAGTGGGATCAATAATCACTGGTCATCCAAGTCGCCCTAACCGATCCCCTGGATCACGTAGCCTACGGCACCACCCCCGTTAGGAAGGTATCGGCGCAGTATTCGAGTCTAGTGAATGACTGACCTCTGACAGAAACTCATTCTTCCGGTATTCAATCGCGCCGTTGGTTCCTACCTGAGTTTACTGGAACCGCCTTTAACGAATAATTCCGAGCCCTGGCGAAGTCACAATATGGGACACCCCCGAAGGCAAGAACCGCAATATTTCCCCGCTCGAATCAAGATATGTTCGCTGCATAGTCTTAATCGCTTTTCGACAAGGACTACTGGTCCACAGCGGCAATAACGCTGGCTCCTAAAGGCAATACTGCATGATCCCCAAGTCTACTAATATTCACCAGTCATGAGTTCTCAAAACATGATCGTCGTTTTCCCGGAAATTAGTTGGCACCCCTTCAAGCGACAGGAACCTGTTGGCGGCCATGAAGGACCGCCCAAAGGCAGACAGCGGAAATGTACATCAACGGTCACCTATAGCGACAACCTTCTAAGCCATCGCATTCGCCGTTCGAATGATCAAAGTCCGCCTTCTTATCCACGACACACTTCAAGATAGATACTGCTGTTAACCGTCGCATTATATGAACACGACTGGGCCACCCAGATGGTCAACGGCTCCCCTATCGTGCATCTATCAGTCATGGCCAAATTCGAGTAGTAAACGACTTGATCACTTATTGCGTCTCCCAGCTCTACGCATCCATGCTGAGCCAACCATCAGATTATCCCAAGTGCACCTTGAACGGCATAGAGTCTAGCTTGTTGCGGCTTGACCTACCCTCATGTGAGCTTGTTCAAGAGCATTCGATATGACATTCATGCTAGGCGTCGAAAATTGCTTCAATCAGAGGTGCAGCTACCGCCCTCGTGTATCCACGACTACGCGACCAACGAGCAGACTACTGACAGCTCCGAAGGTGAACACTTGAGGGTTTGCCTGCGCGAATCAAAACAACGGTTTCAACAGTACTGATTGAGAAGAGACTTCAGCCACAAGGAATCCTAGATCAAACAAGTTATATCGGACCGTTTTTTGGTTTAGCAAAGCCAATCACGGTTCAATGAGGTCAAGATTGGGTGGAGTCCGAATACTAAGTAGAGAACTGTCAGGCGCCGGAGTGTTCCGCTTTTCGGTATATGTGTTTTCACGGGTCACCACTGATCTGTTTCCTCGGCTGACAGGGGTGCATCATCCTCGGCTAATGATGCTGGCCTTCTAGGGGCCCGTGCGGCTCTGTGCAGCCCCTCAGAAGCCATGTACAGCCTAGTTTGGGCAACTCCTCCAGTCGCGGCAAGTTTGACCCGTTAGTGAGCGCGCAAGGGGCGACCAGAATGTCCGGCTCGCTGCACGTAGGTGGATAAGAAATAGCGGCGTCGGGTATGTTTCACGTGAAACATACCCGACGCCGCTAGAGCAAGAAGCTACTTCTTCAAATCCGGATCTAAGACTTCCATGATTCTATTCAGGTCCTCAACCGAGGCAAATTCGATGCTGACTTTACCTTTTTTGCTACCTAATTGGATCTTGACGCTTGTGTCCAAACGATCAGCCAGCGACGTGGCCAAAAAATCAAGTCGCTCGTTACGTTGGTTCTCTCGTGGTTTAACGGTCTTCTTAGCTGGCTTATCACCGCTAAGTGCTACCGCCTCCTCCGTAGCACGGACTGACAAACCTTCATTGACGATACGTTGTGCAAGCTGCTCAATAGCTTCACCATTGGATAAACCGAGTAGTGCACGTGCGTGCCCGGCTGATAATACGCCGGCGGCCACTCGTCGCTGCACTAGGGCTGGCAGCTTCATCAGCCGGATTGTGTTCGAAATCTGCGAGCGTGATCGCCCAATGCGATCCGAAAGTACTTCTTGAGTGCAATTGAATTCTTCAAGAAGCTGCTGGTAAGCCGCGGCCTCTTCAAGTGGGTTGAGCTGCGAACGGTGAAGATTCTCAAGAAGTGCATCACGAAGTAGGTCGGTATCCAGCGTATCTCGGACGATAGCCGGAATCGTAGACAGTCCTGCGGCCTGGGTCGCCCTCCAGCGACGCTCACCCATGACCAGTTCGTACGGTGCATCGTTGTCTTCGCGCGAGGGGCGAACAACAATTGGCTGGAGCAGGCCAATTTCCCGAATCGAATGGATGAGTTCATCCATATGTTCCTGGTCAAAATTTGTTCGGGGTTGCTTACGGTTCGGATGAATCTGGTCAACGCTGAGTTCAGCAAAACGAGCTCCCGGTACGTCTACCAAGCCATTTGCTGGCTCCTCCAGCACCGTTCCCCGATCGTTACTCTGCGGGACAGGTTCGGTCTTGCGCGGCGCGACAGTCGTGTTGAGTCCAGGCATTGCCGCCCGAGGCTTCTTCGCACTCTTTGCAGGTGCCGCCTTCGGCGCAGAGGAAGCCGACTTGCGTCCCGGCTCAAAGAACATGTCTACAGGACGAGCTGTCTTTGTCTTGCTCTGGTCGGAGGCAGGTGTCGATGTTTCACGTGAAACATCGTCTTTAATCTCTGTCACAGCCCCGGATGGCGAACTGGAAATCAGCGCACCAAGCCCTCTGCCTAAGCCACGCTTCTTGTCAGCCATATAGCGGCACTCCTTTTCATCCAAATTCTCAACCCACGACTAGTCTACTGTTTACGTGACTAACTAGGGGGATGTTGACAATTTTCCTTTTAGGGAGTCACGGGTCTATTGAAGACGTAGCTTCTATCCTAAAAACAACGAAAAACAAGTGAATTTCAGACCTTGTTATCTAGAATGATCTATCTTAGGATTTTACCGCTCGTTCGGCGATCTCTATGGCTGCCTCCATATAAGACAACGCGCCGGTAGAGCTCGGGTCGTAAGTAATTACGGTCTGCTGGTAACTCGGGGCTTCCGAGATGCGTACAGATCGAGGTATGACAGCACCGAGAACTTGCTCTGGGAAATGTTCCCGCACTTCGTTGGCTACCTGAGCCGCCAAATTGGTCCGGCCGTCATACATGGTGAGCAGTATCGTGGAAACAGTTAATTTTGAATTTAAGTGCTTTTGAATCATCTCTATATTCTTCAAAAGCTGGCTCAGACCCTCCAACGCGTAGTACTCACACTGAATTGGGATGAGCACTTCCCTGGCAGCCACAAATGCGTTGACAGTCAATAGACCCAAACTCGGTGGGCAGTCGATGAAGACGTAATCCAGACGAGGAAGTCCCTTGCGTTGACGAGTGCGAGCATAGTCATCCAATGCTCGCTGCAGTCGCTGCTCTCGGGCCACCAGAGAAACTAGTTCAATTTCAGCACCCGCGAGGTGAATAGTTGCCGGAGCCACTTCCAATGTGGGTAGGTCAGGGCAAGTCGCAATGACATCTGCCAAAGGAAGGTCATTGATAAGCACGTCGTAAATGCTATCGACTTCCGAGTGATGCTCAATGCCTAGTGCCGTCGATGCATTGCCCTGCGGGTCGATATCGATCACTAGAACGTTCAGTCCGCTCTTGGCCAAACCCGCCGCAAGGTTAACTGCCGTGGTCGTCTTGCCGACTCCACCCTTTTGGTTGGAGATAGTGAGGTATCGAGTCTTCGGCGGCGTCGGGACTTCGCGCTCCGAAATCGCTTCGCGGCGCCTGTGTTCATTGGCCAGCTGACTAGCTAACGGCGAAGAAGAATCATTAAAGTCAAAAACGTTGCTCGACGAACCTTTAGCCTTGGACAAAGGTGAAACTCCTCCTCGTGAAATGATGCGTCCAAAATCCATGAACCCACCGACGATGTTTCACGTGAAACACGCTAAAACAAACGTCTTAGTATGCGTTCAATCTGAATTTCGAAAGATACTCAGGTCTTGGGTTATTCCGCATCTAAAGCTACTTAAAGACTAACGCCTAAGTATTAACCAACCTTGATTTGAACCACCGTGGTGACTTCTTCCAGCATGTCTTCACCGACAGTTACTACCTTGGTTTCGGTACCACCAAGCTTGCGAATAACCTTCTGCGCCTTATCAATTTCTTCTGCGGCAGAACGTCCCTTGATGGCGATAAGGTCACCCTGACCGTGCAGCAATGGGATGGTCAGGCCTGCAAGGTTACTCAACGCCGAGACCGCTCGTGCAGTCACATAACGGGCATTGATGGTCTCAGTCATCTGCTCGGCGCGTCCACGCATCACGGTCACATTGTCCAGACCGAGGTCGTCGATCACTTCTGTAAGCCAGATGCAACGGCGCTCTAAGGGTTCAATCAGCGTCAGCTTGAGATCCGGACGTGCGATGGCCAAGCACAGGCCAGGCAGGCCCGCACCGCTGCCTACATCGGCTACTTCAGCATCGCGCTCCATCAACGACTCGATCACGGCACAGTTGAGCACGTGGCGGGACCACAGACGAGGGACTTCACGCGGGCCAAGCAGCCCTCGTTCAATGCCTGACGTAGCTAGGTGCGCTACGTAGCGCTTAGCAAGATCCAGTCGGTCGCCGAAAATCTTCTCGGCAGCTACGGTCTCCGCTGCTGTAAGGCTGAGGTCCTCAGTCATTGCATAGTTCCTTTGAACGATTGAAAACGCGCGGTGCGAATTACTTAGTTATCCAACGTCGATACAACGATGTGCCGACGGGTGGATTCACCTTCGGATTCCGAATGTAGTCCTGCATCCGCAATGACATCGTGAACAAGCTTGCGTTCGTACGCGCTCATCGGATCGAGGTGTACTGGCTGTCCCGAATTTCGTGCTTCGGCGATGGCCTGCGTGGCAAGCTGCTGCAGTTCTTCGGCACGGTTTGAGCGGTAGCCGGCGATGTCCAAGACTAGGCGTGAACGCTCGCCAGTGGCATTGAGAGCAGCCAGGCGGGTTAGTTCCTGCAGTGCATCGAGTACCTCACCGTCCTTGCCTACGAGGCTGTTCAGATCGGTGGTAGCTTCGTCAGCAACGATGGAAATGTACGTTCGTCCGCCACGGATTTCGATGTCGATGTCGCCATCGAGATCGGCGATATCCAACAGTTCCTCTAGGTAGTCCGCGGCAACATCGCCTTCGTCGACTACCTCTTCATTTTGCTCGACCTGATCGGTCAGCTCAGTTACTTCGGTGTTCTCAGTTGCAGTCATGACTACTTCTTCCGGCGATTCTTACGCTTTGGCTGCTCGCGCTGGCCCTTAGGTTCTTCGATCGCTGGGGTCTCGGACTCATCCAGCTTCTTCTGTCCCACAGGAGGCAAACCCTTGGCAGCGCGACGAGCGTTAAGTTCGCGTTCTGCTTCAGAGCCTGGAGTTGGGTTGTTGCGAATGACCCAGAACTGCTGTCCCAAGGTCCAAAGGTTCGATGCGGTCCAGTAGATCAGCACGCCAATTGGGAAGTTAATACCACCGATGCCGAAGACCAGAGGCAAGATGTACAGCATCATCTTCTGCTGCTGCATGAACGGGCCCTGCAGGGCTTCCTGGCTCATGTTCTTGGTCATCAGCTGGCGCTGGGTGAAGAACTGCGAGGCGGTCATCGCGAGGATCATGATGACAGCAACGATGATTACTGCCCAGTTGATGGCACCGGAGTTGATGGTGCCCAAGAAGGTCTCGGAAAGCGGCGCCCCGAGGATCGAGGACTGGTCGAAGCTGCGGATGTGATCTGCGGACAAGGCACCGATTGAACGGCCGTCATCGCTGGCACGGGAAGCTTCGTTAAGCACGCGGAAGAGTGCGAAGAAGAATGGCATCTGCACGAGCAGAGGCAGGCAGGAAGACAGTGGGTTGGTCTTGTGCTTCTTGAACAGCGCCTGCTGTTCTTGCACCATGGCCTGACGCGACATCTGGTCGGTCTTGCCCTTGTATTTCGCCTGGAGCTTGCGCAGGTCGGGCTGCAGCGCCTGCATCGCACGCTGGCTCTTGATCTGCTTGACGAAGACCGGAATCAGCAATGTACGGATGAGCAGAACCAGGAAGATGATGGACAAGGTCCAGGTCACTCCCGAGCCCCCGTCCATACCCATGATGGTGAACAGTTCGTGGAAGGCCCACAGGACCCACGACACGGAATACGTGAACGGAGTCAATATGGTGTCTAGAAAGTTCATTAGCGGTCAAGCTCCTTGTGGCCGCTATCCGCGGCGTCTTCATCGTCGGGAATCACAGGATGATTCAGAACTATGATCCTCGGCAGTTTACCTTCAGGCCAAATCCGTGGACCCTCCGGAACGTGGTCTACGCCTCCGTGGGAAAATGGATTGCACCTGAGAACCCGCCAGGCAGTCAAAACGATGCCTTTGACGGCACCATGCTGAGTCACCGCTTCGAGCCCATAGGCAGAACAGCTAGGAAAGTATCGGCATACATCGCCATAAATTGGCGAGATGATCTTTCGGTAGAACTTAAGAAACCCGATAAGAAGATTGCGTGGAATATCAATGATGAACCACACCGGTCCGGTTCGGAAAGCTAAGTCCTTACGCATCAGCGGACCTCTGTTTTACGAAGCACGGATGCGAAAGCAGTGTTAACCTGCGTTCGCAGCTCGTCCCAGGAGAGCTCGGCGGCTCCAGGAAGGGCACGAACGACGATATCCAGGTTTCCATCCACGCGCCTAAGCTCGTGGGCAACTTCGCGCATGCGACGTTTCGCCAGGTTCCGCTTAACCGCAATTCCCACTGCCTTGGAGACAATAAATCCAAACCGGTCCCCCACGACCCCTTCGGGGCGAGGGCGTGCATATAGCACGACGTTCCGGCGTCCGCTTCGGGCGCCGGAACGTACAGTGACTGTAAGGTCTTGCGCTAGGCGCAATCGCTGATTCTTTGGCAACATTTTTGGCCTAGACGGATCTAGTTAAGTCCATCAGAACTATGCAGCCAAAAGCTGATCCACAAATTTATGCGGAAAGCTCGGTGCGGCTCTTGCCGCGACGAGCCGAAAGGATTGCGCGACCCGCACGGGTACGCATACGAAGACGGAAACCGTGCTTCTTAGCACGACGACGGTTGTTTGGCTGAAAAGTCCGCTTGCTCACGGTGACACTCCAAGAAATTTAAGTGATGCGCCGTACCCGCTACTAGCTAGCTGGATAACAACAGGCTGACGCTCGTTCTTTATAAAATGCGTGATTTCGCGGGCTCTTCTAAAAACTGAGCAGGTCACAAAACGCACACATAGGACTGAATAACGATAGGAAAATTCGAGCCGTAGGTCAAATTGGCGCGCGGTAACAGCGTCCCTGTGAATATCAGAGCGTTACCTGTGAATAATCTACCCCAAACTTGTGGATTACGACAGCTTTCAACAAAAGGCAACTCACATTTTGGCAGGAAAAACCACGTCAAGGCGTCCCTGAAAAGCCTAGATTTCAAGGGAAAAGACGTTTTCCACAGCCAAACTGCTAACTTTTTCCACCGGACTGTGCATAACCATGTGGATAGTGGATAGAATCAATGGTGATGGCATCGCCAAAATGGCGAAAATAAAGCCCGAAATCGGGTTTTGTGTGATCAACATTGCATTAAATGATGGAAGTGAGACGCCCTTAGTGAGTAGCGACGAGACCAATAGTATTGGGAGCTCCTGGCGCCAAGTCATTCGCAAGATTGAAGACGACGATCGGGTCAAGGCCCGCCACCGTCCGTTTGTGTCCTTAGCCAAGCCCCAGGGTCTCATCGGAAGCACCCTTCTTGTTGCAGTGCCAAACGACCTCACCCGCGACATTCTGCAGACTCAACTGCGCGAGCCGCTGGATCAAGCACTGCGCGAAGTCTTCCAGGACGATATTCGTTGCGCGGTAAGCGTCGACCTGTCTTTGGCCGAAGACGTCGAACAACCGGTCGAAGAAAAACCAGCACCTGTTTCCACACCCGCCCCGGTTCCGGAGACTCCCGGCCCACGTCCACAGCCGGCGCCCCAGCCAACGCCCCCTTCGAATTCCCAAGAGTTCGGTCGCCTGAATCCGAAGTACATATTCGATACCTTCGTGATCGGCTCATCGAACCGCTTTGCGCATGCGGCCGCCGTTGCCGTTGCCGAAGCTCCTGCAAAGGCCTACAACCCGCTATTCATCTATGGCGATTCTGGCTTGGGCAAGACGCACCTACTTCATGCGATTGGGCACTACGCGCGTCACCTCTACAAGGGCATTCGTGTTCGCTACGTGAATTCCGAAGAATTCACCAACGATTTCATCAACTCCATCCGTGATGACGAGGGCGCCAGTTTCAAACAGACCTACCGCAATGTCGACATTCTGCTGATTGACGATATTCAGTTCTTGGCAAATAAGGACGCGACGCAAGAAGAGTTCTTCCACACCTTCAATGCCCTGCACAATCACAATAAACAGGTAGTGATCACCTCCGACTTGCCACCTAAGCAGCTCCAGGGCTTTGAAGATCGAATGCGTTCACGCTTCGAATGGGGTTTGCTTACCGATATCCAGCCGCCTGAACTGGAAACTCGAATTGCGATCTTGCGCAAGAAGGCGGATGCCGAGAACCTATCTGCCCCGGGCGACGTAATGGAATACATCGCTTCACGCATCTCTACTAATATTCGTGAGCTCGAGGGTGCCCTCATTCGAGTGACGGCCTTCGCCTCATTGAATAACCAGCAAGTAGACCTTGCCCTGGCCGAAACCGTTCTGAAGGATTTGATCAGCGCCGATGGTGCCCAGGAGATCACGCCCTCAACCATCATCAAGCAGACCGCCGAATACTTCGGCTTGAGCATTGATGAGCTGAACAGCAAATCACGTACTCGAACGCTGGTCACTGCACGTCAGATCGCTATGTACCTGCTGCGGGAGTTGACCGACATGTCTCTGCCAAAGATCGGTGCCGAACTCGGCGGACGTGACCATACCACCGTGATCCACGCGGATCGCAAGATACGTGAACTGATGGCCGAACGTCGTGCGATCTTCAACCAGGTGACGGAGCTGACAAACCGCATCAAACAAAGCCAGCGCGAGCACTAATTCACGAAAATCACAGCTGTGGATAAGGCTGTGGAGTACTTGGAGACAACCTGCGCATAACAAGCCCCTCGAGTGTGGACTGCGAAAAGAGTGGCACTGAGTTTCAACAGGGTGCTGGAACTGAGTGTCACTCCCAGTCACAGATTGTTCACATGCACAATTGGTTCAATCTATGGGATCGAGACGGTTATCCACAGTATCCACAGGGGTTATTAACACTACTTCCTTTAAACACTTATTCATCCAAATAACGAGTCCTCTCCCCGTACACCCGTTTTGAACGATTTTTTGTTCATAAGTTCGCTGCACTGCACACCCCGGAACCTTCTATGAAGCTTCACGGGGAAAGTCGTGGCAAGATTAAGTGGAGATATCGTGTAGCTACCTGCTCTATGCTTAAGAACTTGGCGGGAAACAAGCTTCTTGGCCTGACTTAAGACTTATGGGTTCCGAAAGGCGGATTTTTCGTGAAGTTCAGCGTTGAAAAGGATGTATTGGCAGACGCCGTTTCTTGGACCGCAAGGTCTCTAGCGCAGCGTCCACCATCTCCAGTGCTTGCTGGCATTTTGATCACTACCCATGAGGGCATCGTCCGCCTTGAGGGTTTTGATTACGAGATCTCCTCCCATATTGAAATACCTGCCGACATAGCCGAACAGGGTGAAGTGCTGGTTTCTGGCAAGCTTCTTGCGGAAATTACCCGCTCTTTGCCGAATTCAACTGTGACCCTGGAAACCGATGGCACGAAGATTACGGTCTCCTGTGGACGTTCTCGTTTCCATTTGGCAACCATGCCCGTGGATGAATACCCGACGCTTCCTGCACTTCCAGAAGTTGCGGGAACCATTAATGGACAAGCCTTCTCCGAAGCCGTATCGCAGGTCATCGTTGCTGCGTCCAAAGACGATACTCTTCCGGTTCTCACCGGCATCAAGGTAGAAATCGTAAACGATCTCATTACCTTCCTGGCTACCGACCGTTACCGCTTGGCGATGCGCGAACTGAACTGGTCCCCTAACCAGCCAGAAGTTTCTACCTCATTCTTGATCAAGGCGAAAACCTTGAGTGAAGTCGCGAAAACGCTTTCGAGCGCCGGTGATTTGAAGCTGGCTATCAGCCCCAACGGCGAAATGATTGGTTTCGAAAGCGCCAATCGCCGAACCACATCGCTGCTGATCAATGGTGACTACCCAAAGATTCGTTCGCTGTTTCCGGACAACACCCCCATCCATGCGACCGTTCGTACCAGCGATCTCATCGAAGCAGTACGCCGAGTCTCAGTGGTTGCCGAACGCAATACCCCGGTTCGCATGGCTTTCACCGACGGTCAGCTGACCCTGGATGCGGGAACCGGCGAAGATGCCCAGGCCGAAGAGGCAATCGTTGCTTCGCTTCGGGGTGAAGACATCACCGTGGCGTTCAACCCCACGTTCCTGAGCGAGGGCCTAGGCTCCTTCAACACCGACTACGTGCGCTTCTCCTTCACCAGCGCACCTAAACCTGCAATGATCACCGGTCAGAAGCAGATCGACGAAGACGATCAGGACCAGTACCGGTACCTGGTCATGCCAGTTCGATTGCCAAACTCGAACTAGCAACAACCTCGCGGTGGATGGCCTGGCCATCCACCGCTCCGCAGATTCCAGGACTCTCGGTGTATATCTCGCAGCTTTCCCTCACGAGCTTTCGCTCGTACGTGCAGGCCGACGTGCAACTTGCCCCGGGCATTAATGTGCTGGTCGGCCCCAACGGTGTGGGCAAAACTAACATTGTTGAGGCCATCGGCTATCTAGCGAATCTTTCCTCGCACCGGGTCAGTAACGATGCCCCGTTAATTCAATTCGGTTCCGAACGCGCACTGATCCGCGGAACCTTGCATCGCGGTTCCCAGACTTCCTCGCTCGAGGTGGAAATTACCAGCGGCAAGATCAACCGTGCCCGGATCAATCGGGCTAATCCGGTGCGAGCACGTGAAATTCTCGGACTCGTTCGAACGGTCCTCTTTGCTCCTGAGGACCTTGCCCTGATCAAGGGCGATCCCTCAAACCGTCGCCGCTTTCTGGACGAGATGCTCATCTCCCTGCGGCCCATCGAAGCCGGCACCAAAAACGACTACGAGCGAATCGTGAAGCAACGCAATGCGTTGCTGAAATCGATCCGCGGGAAATCCAAGTTGAATTCCTCGCAGGAAAGTACCCTGCAGGCTTGGGACATGCAGCTTGCGAACTGCGGGGCACGCCTCATCCGTGGACGGCTGAATGTCTTGGCGCTATTGCGTCCATACATGGAAGCCGCCTATGCGGATCTCGCCGATGGCAAGAAGCACGCCGGTGCAATCTATCGCTCCTCGCTCGAGGGAGAGACCGATGAGAATTCTCTTCCCGTCAACGATCTCGAGGGAATGGGCCAGGGCGAGATTCGGGAATTATTGCTAAATTCCATCGAAGCAAACCGATCACGCGAATTGGATCGCGGAATTTCTCTCTTCGGCCCACATCGGGACGATCTGACGTTGACCTTGGGTGCGACCCCGGCGAAGGGCTATGCCTCACATGGAGAAACCTGGTCGTTTGCGCTCGCTTTGCGTTTGGCAGCCTACCGGGTCTTTGGCGATGACGATCCTCGAACCGGCTCGGGTCCGATCCTGATCCTCGATGATGTCTTTGCGGAGCTGGATGCGACTCGACGGGACAGGCTGGCTCATATTGTGTCCGGGGCCGAACAAGTTCTTGTCACGGCCGCGGTTGCAGCCGATGTCCCTGAAGCCTTGAAAGGGCATTTTTTCCAAGTCAGCCCCGGCCGGGTCAGCGATGTCTGAGGAAGAGCTCGACTCGGCTAAAGCGCTGCTCAATCGAATGCGCAAGCTTGCCGAGGAACGCGGAGAAGCGAGAATCGATGCGGCCCGAATGGAACGGGTGAAGAAACGGCAGACGGCTCGTCGCGGATTTGCCGCTCCCAAGGGCGCCGCAAGCGTGGGATCTGCCCGGGACCCGCATGCCATCGGCGAAATCGTCAACAGAATGTCCAAATCCCGTGGCTGGAATACGCAAGTTGCCGTCGGTTCGGTTCTTGGCCGGTGGGCAGAACTTGTCGGAGAAAACGTTGCGGCGCACTGCAAACCTGAATCCTTTGAAGATACGGTGGTCGTAGTGCGCTGCGACTCAACCTCCTGGGCCACTCAGTTACGCCTACTCAGCCACCAAATTTTGAAGAAAATCGATGCCGAACTCGGCCCAGGGATCGTGACCGTCATCAAGGTTCTGGGCCCCAATGCCCCGTCGTGGCGGCACGGAATGCGTTCGGTCGCCGGGCGTGGACCACGGGACACCTACGGATAAAAATGCTGGCACGGCATATGGCGCTCTAACGGACCCGGTGGCTGGCTCCCCCCTCACCGGATCGCCCTCAACGGCTCAGAGAGATGATTCTGTGGCTGCCACAGCCGATTTGAGCTTCAGGATCCCTATATATTTTGCCAAACGCGGTAGAATTAGCGGTAGTGAATGCGCGTTGTGCAGGTACGCCCTGCGCTCGTTGCACCCGACCATGATTTCTTGATACGCACCTCACTCAGGAGCGGCAGGGAATCGCGCGCCAAATTCGAGGAGTTCGTAGCACAAGTGTCTACCGAAAACGCTTCACCGCAGGAACCGGCCGAAAGCCAAGTACCCGCGGAATCGATGACTTCCAAAGTCGAACACACATATGGCGCCCAGGACATTACCGTCCTCGAAGGACTCGAAGCGGTACGCAAACGTCCGGGCATGTACATCGGTTCCACCGGTCCACGAGGCCTGCACCACCTGGTGTACGAGGTTGTCGATAACTCCGTCGATGAGGCATTGGCAGGCTACTGCGACACCATCGACATCACCTTGCAGGACGATGGTGGTGTCCGTGTCGAGGACAATGGACGTGGCATTCCCACCGACATGCACCCAACCGAAGGGAAACCTGCCGTAGAGGTCGTCATGACGATCCTGCACGCCGGCGGTAAATTCGGCGGAGGCAGCTACGCGGTTTCCGGCGGTTTGCACGGTGTGGGCATTTCCGTGGTCAACGCCCTCTCCCGCCGCGTCGATACAGTGGTGCGCCAGAAGGGCCATGCCTGGCGGATTTCCTTTGCCAACGGCGGGGTCACCACCCTGCCGCTGACCAAGGGCGAAGAAACCGACGTCACCGGCACCACCCAGACGTTCTACCCGGACCCGGAAATCTTCGAAACCGTGGAGTTCGACTTCGAAACCCTGCGTGCCCGCTTCCAGCAGATGGCGTTCCTGAATAAGGGACTGCGTATCCGCCTGACCGATGAACGCGTCGTCGAAGAGGTCGAAGCCGAGGTCGAGGAAGAGCGGGAGAACCAGGTCGTCAAGCCCCGCGTGGTCGACTACCTGTACAAGGACGGCCTGCTGGACTACGTCAAGCACCTGAATTCCGCCAAGAAGGTCGAGCTGGTGCACGAGGAGGTCATCGCCTTCGAGGCCGAAGACACCGCCCGCGGCATCAGCGTTGAAATCGCCATGCAGTGGACCAGCGCCTACTCGGAATCGGTGCATACCTACGCGAACACCATCAACACCCATGAGGGCGGTACCCACGAGGAAGGCTTCCGCGCGGCGCTGACTGGGCTGCTCAACCGCTACGCGCGTGAGAACAAGATCCTGCGCGAGAAGGACGACAACCTCTCCGGGGATGATGCCCGCGAAGGGTTGACGGCGGTGCTTTCGGTGAAGCTTTCCGAACCGCAGTTCGAAGGCCAGACGAAAACCAAGCTGGGCAACTCGATGGCCCGCGGCTTCGTCCATGGTGTGGTCAACGACGAACTGGGCGACTGGTTCGAGCGCAACCCGAATGTGGCCCGCGACATCATCCGCAAGGCCCAGCTCGCCTCCCAGGCGCGCATGGCAGCCCGCAAGGCACGCGATAATGCGCGCCGCAAGTCGCCGATGGAATCCTTCGGCATGCCCGGCAAGCTCTCGGACTGCTCCTCGAAGAACCCCGCCGAGTGCGAGGTGTTCATCGTCGAGGGTGACTCCGCAGGCGGCTCGGCCAAACGCGGACGCGACCCGCACACCCAGGCCATCCTGCCGCTGCGCGGCAAGATCCTGAACGTCGAGCGTGCCCGACTGGACCGTGCGCTGGGCAACGCCGAGGTGCAGGCGATGATCACCGCCTTCGGCACCGGCATCGGCGAAGAATTCGACATGGCCAAGCTGCGCTATCACAAGATCGTGCTGATGGCCGACGCCGACGTCGACGGCCAGCACATCACCACGCTGCTGCTGACGCTGATCTTCCGCTTCATGCGTCCGCTGATTGAACACGGCTACGTGTACCTGGCCAGCCCGCCGCTGTACCGCATCAAGTGGACCAACGCGGCCCACGAGTACGTCTTCACGGACCGCGAACGCGATGATGCCCTGGTCAAGGGCGCCGCCGCGAATAAGCGCATCCCGAAGGAAAACGGCATCCAGCGCTACAAGGGCCTGGGCGAGATGGACTACTCGGAGCTGTGGGACACCACCATGGACCCGGCCCATCGTGTTCTGCGCCAGGTGGCCATGGATGACGCGGCCGCCGCGGATGAGGTCTTCTCCGTGCTGATGGGCGAGGACGTAGAGTCCCGCCGCAACTTCATTCAGCAGAACGCCAAGGACGTGCGCTTCCTGGATATCTAACTCGCGCTCCGCGCAGCGAAACGATAACCAGTAACGAATTTTGACTTGTAAAGGGATGAAATGAGCGACGAGCAAACCCCGGGGAACGAACCGTTGGACGGGGAAATCGTGCCCGCACTTGAGGGCCACGACAAGATCGACCAGATCGATCTGCAGACCGAAATGCAGCGGTCCTACCTCGACTACGCGATGGCCGTGATCGTGGGCCGCGCGCTGCCCGACGTGCGCGATGGGCTGAAGCCGGTGCACCGCCGCGTGCTGTACGCAATGTACGACGGCGGCTACCGCCCGGACCGTTCATACAATAAGTGCGCCCGCGTGGTCGGCGAGGTCATGGGCCAGTACCACCCGCACGGCGACACCGCGATCTACGATGCGCTGGTCCGGCTGATCCAGGACTGGGTGATGCGCTACCCGCTGGCTCTGGGCCAGGGCAACTTCGGCTCTCCGGGCAACGATGGCGCCGCCGCCCAGCGTTACACGGAAACCAAGATGGCCCCGCTGGCCATGGAAATGGTCCGCGACATCAACGAAGACACCGTTGATTTCCAGGACAACTATGACGGCAAGAACCAGGAACCATCGGTGCTGCCGGCACGGTTCCCGAACCTCTTGGTCAACGGTTCCTCGGGCATTGCGGTCGGCATGGCCACCAACATTCCGCCGCATAACCTGCGCGAGGTCGCCGAGGGCGTGCAGTGGTACCTGCAGAATCCCGACGTTTCCCGCGAAGAGCTGCTTGCCGCGCTGATGCAGCGGGTCAAGGGCCCGGACTTCCCTTCCGGCGCGATGATCCTGGGCACCAAGGGCATCTCGGATGCCTACCGCACCGGCCGTGGCTCGATCACCATGCGTGCAGTGGTCAACGTCGAGGAAATCCAGGGACGCGCCTGTCTGGTGGTCACCGAACTGCCGTATATGGCGAACCCGGATAACCTCGCGGTGAAGATCGCCGAGCTGGTCCGCGACGGAAAGATCGCCGGCATCGCCGATATGCGCGACGAGACCTCGGGCCGTACCGGCCAGCGCCTGGTGATCGTGCTCAAGCGCGACGCCGTGGCCAAGGTGGTGCTGAACAACCTCTACAAGCACACCGAGCTGCAGTCGAACTTCTCCGCGAATATGCTCGCGATCGTCGACGGGGTGCCGCGCACCCTGCCGCTGGATGGCTTCATCCGCCACTGGGTGACCCACCAGATCGAAGTGATCGTGCGCCGCACCAAGTACCGGCTGAAGAAGGCCGAAGAAGAGGCCCACATCCTGCGCGGCCTGCTCAAGGCCTTGGACGCCTTGGACGAGGTGATCGCGTTGATCCGCCGCTCTTCCACCACCGAAGCGGCCCGCGACGGACTGATGGAACTGCTGGACATCGACGAGGCGCAGTCCCGTGCCATCCTCGACATGCAGCTGCGCCGGCTGGCCGCCCTGGAACGCCAGAAGATCCAGGATCGCCACGCCGAGCTGGAAACGATGATCACCGAATTCAAGGAAATCATCGGCGATCCGCAGCGCCAGCGCACCATCGTCTCAGAAGAACTTGCCGAGATCGTGGACAAGCACGGCGACGACCGCCGCACCAAGGTGCTCATGGGCTTCGACGGCGATATGAACGTCGAGGACCTGATTCCCGAAGAGGAAATGGTGGTCACCATCACCCGCGGCGGCTATGTGAAGCGCACCCGTATCGACAACTACCGTTCGCAGCAGCGCGGCGGCAAGGGCATCAAGGGCGCCAACTTGCGCGGGGATGATGTGGTGGAGCACTTCTTCGTCACCTCCACGCACAACTACCTGCTGTTCTTCACCAACCATGGCCGGGTGTACCGCACCAAGTGCTATGAATTGGCCGAAGCAGGACGTGACGCGAAGGGCCAGCACGTAGCCAACGTGATGGCCTTCCAGCCCGATGAGCACATCGCCCAGGTGCTGGATCTGCGTACCTACCAGGATGCCGAGTACCTGATGCTCGCCACCCGCAACGGCCTGGTGAAGAAGACCCGGCTGGAGGATTACGACACCAACCGCACCGCCGGGGTGATCGCCATCAACCTGCGCGAAGATGACGAATTGGTCTCCGCTCAGCTCGTTAGCGAATCAGATGACGTGATGCTCGTCTCACGCAAGGGCCAGTCGGTGCGCTTCACCGCGAACGATACGGCGCTGCGTCCGATGGGCCGCGCCACCTCCGGGGTGACCGGAATGAAGTTCCGCGAGCACGACGAACTGCTCGCCGCCGAGGTGGTCCGCGCGGACTCCTTCGTCTTCACCGTCACCAACGAGGGCTATGCGAAGCGCACCACGGTCGAAGAATATCGTGTGCAATCACGCGGTGGTTTGGGCATTAAGGTCGCCAAACTCAACGAGGAACGCGGCGAATTGGTCGGTGCGTTGATCGTTGACAACAGCGATGAGGTGCTCGTGGTGATGGCCTCGGGCAAGGTCGTCCGTTCGGCAGTTTCGCAGGTCCCTTCCAAGGGCCGCGACACCATGGGCGTGATCTTTGCGAAGCCCGATAAGAAGGACCATATTATTGCGGTTGCCAAGAACTCTGAGACGGAGCTCGAAGAGAACTTGGAGGAAGATGCCGTAACGTTGAATTCAGAAAACATGACAGATGAGTCATCTGCTGTGCCTGAAATCGCTTCGGACGCACAGAGCGATGACACCGATAACGGAGGTAACGCATGAGCACGCCCTCGACGCCTCGCCCAAGTGGCAGCGCCCCGAAGAGCGCAGCGCCGCGACCTACCCAGGTAAAGCGCCCAGCGCCAACCTCGAATGGCAACCGTCCAACCGGCGCCCGACCGGCGCCGACCGGACAGCAGCGCCCAGCTTCCGGAGCACCGCGTCCAGCCGCCGGGGCACCGCGTCCGGGAACCGGCCAGCAGCGCCCAACCCAGTCGCAGGAGCGCCTCGTCCGCCCGGCACCGAAGGCGAAGGTGCGCAAGGCGCGACTGCTAGCTTCGAAGGTTGAACCGTTCTCGGTACTCAAACTTGCCTTCCTGCTTTCGGTAGCTTTCGGTGTGATCACCGTGGTGGCATCCGTTGCTATCTGGGCACTGCTGGATTTGACCGGAACCTTCGATTCCTTCAACCAGCTGATGCGTGACGCAATCGGCGCCGAGGGAACCTTCGACCTGCGAGATGTCGTCTCGCTGGGCCAGGTGGCCTCGTACGCAACGATCATCGCGGTGATCAATGTTGTGGTGATCTCCGTGCTCTCGATGCTCGGAGCGGTGTTGTACAACATTGCTTCCTCGCTCGTTGGCGGCGTCGGAGTCACCCTCACCGACGACTAAGAACGTGCTAGTCGAGCCCGGGATTGATGCTGTGATGCATGACACCCGGGCTCGATTTGTATCTTCATGCAAACCCCGGTAAAGTTTTATTTCGTTCCGAAGGGAATGAAAAAGGTAAGGGCGTATAGCTCAGGCGGTTAGAGCGCTTCGCTGATAACGAAGAGGTCCCTGGTTCAAGTCCAGGTACGCCCACCGAATCCTTACCGACGAGAAAGAGGGTAGAATGAAAAAGCTCCTGATTCTCGGGACGATTGCGGCTGCTGCGGTAGTCCTAATCAAGAAGGTCAAGGATTCTTCGGAAATCAAGGAAACCTGGCAACAGGTTACCGACAAGGTTTCCTAACGCTTTTCGGGGCCTTAGCTCAGTTGGTAGAGCGCCTGCTTTGCAAGCAGGATGTCAGGAGTTCGAATCTCCTAGGCTCCACAGGTTAGATTGGCGGAAAGCGATCAGCTTTCCGCCAATTCTTTTCCAAAGACGAGGTGTGGATTCCTCGGAAAGTGAAAATCTTTCGATAACAGAATACGGGGCCTTAGCTCAGTTGGTAGAGCGCCTGCTTTGCAAGCAGGATGTCAGGAGTTCGAATCTCCTAGGCTCCACAGCATGAAAAGGGCGGAAAGCGATCAGCTTTCCGCCCTTTTTCTTTACCCAAGAGCCACGAAACAATCAATTCG
>NZ_JBQSWU010000040.1:0-21893 GCF_052377485.1 Glutamicibacter sp. AOP38-B1-38
GTTAGCGTATAGGTCAAAGTTTCTTTATATGTAGGACTGTGTCCGTAAAGCGCGCCGTAGCCCCAATCCTGGAACGCCCAACCCGCACCATATTGATTGTTGGTTTCCAGCCATCCAGTTTTCTCACACTTGTTATAGCTGTTGCACCCCACAAAGGAAACACCCTTGTTGGTGACGGCGCGGTTGAACGTAATTGCTAGCCCGTCGGGTCCACCGATCTGAGATTTGCCGCGTGGACACTCGGAAAAGGGTGCATTCTTCCAATTGTATCGAGCATACGCATAAATCTTTGTCCCAGATTTTACAATCTGGGGGCGAGAAATATTTATGTCACCTGCACTCGACGAAGGCTTGGTAACACGGCACCCGAGCTTGGCCGGTTCAGCTACCCCAAGAAGAAAATCGCTGGGTTTTACTGTCACTGGGATTGTCGCCAGAGTTTCTGCCGGCTCCGAAAGGCCCAGCTCATTCATCTTGGCTGACGTTAGCTGATCGAGAGTTACCAACAATGACACTTCACTGCGGAATGCTTCCTCTTCAGCACTCGTACGGTCGTCTGCACTGAAAGGTACAATCACCCCGTTTGATAAAGTGATCGTCTTCGGTGACGGATTGTCTTTCAGAAGAGACGCAGATTCGGCTGCTGGAATAGGCGAAGCGCTCTTGACATCGCTTAGGTTTAGATCCGTATCTTGTGATGCGTAAGAAGGCATCGCAGCCATGGTGGAGGCCCACCCTCTTTACTTGGTCCTGACATCCATGCCAGGGGTCGCCGTCAAGACCGCCGCGGTCATCATCGCCGAGACCTCCGGCAAGCCCTTCACCAGTGCAGTGGCGCTGGCCTCCTACGCCGGGCTTGCGCCAACCACGCGCCAGTCGGGCACCTCGATCAAGTCCGAACGCGTCAGCCATTCAGGCAACAAACGACTGAAACGAGCGCTGTTCCTTTCGGCGTTTGCTTCCATCCGTTTTGATCCGACCAGCCGAGAATACTAAGACCGGAAACGGGCTCAGGGTAAACGCCATAACCAAGCGCTCATCGCACTGGCCCACCGACGGCTCACAGTCCTGTTTGCCATGATCCGAGACGGCTCACTTTATGATGTTCCGGAGCTGAAAATTGCTTGACACAGAACATAGGGGCACCCCCAGCCGAATTAGACCATGACCAAGAAGGACCTTAGAAGGAAATCGGCTGTCTGGTTAACTGCCGCGAAGCCTGGATATGCCACAGTGGCGATGACGCTGAACAAGAAGTAAACGTCGCTTGCTCGTGATTGTTCATCGCTGGTTTTGGACCGTTGAAGTGTGGCCACTCTGGTCCACAGAACGTCAAGCTAAGCCTGTTCAGTGCTTGCAGATGCAAATGGCTAGGTGCCCAATAGGGCACCTAGCCATTATGCAGGGTTCCCGCACGGATGAGAGAGGTGAAACGCTCAATCCGAACAGTGCGTGGTGTCGCCATGAGACTGAACCACGCATGAATCTAGGCTAAACCACCAGCTGTATGCTTACTTGCACACCACGCCCTGAAGATTTCTGGTTTTTCATTAAGCCAGTTACCGGTGGACCAGTTCTCACGCGCTGAGCCGGTAGGCCGGAAGATACTCACCGCGCATGGTGCTGCGCCCTTGTCGCTTCCAAATTGAGTCAGATGGCATACCGCGATGAACGAGTACTTTGCGCTTTCGTGTGCTGCTCGTAGTTGATCTGTGGGGCATCATGGGCGACTTGCAGAGAGTTGATTGTTTCCTGTGTTTCAAGGGCTGTGTGAACCCGATGTCCCGAACTTTGGCAACAATTCCCCGCTGGTGGTCCTGAACATGCGAGCATTCCCCGTCCAGGATAGTCGTGGACGTTAGACACGGACTAGGTTATGCCATGAGGTGCCCGTCCCGCTGAGCACCCTGGCTCCTCGCAAGCTCGTCTCCAGGGTGTGTCGGGCGTCCGCTGGCGCGGCCGGCTGTTGGCCCGGACTTCGTCCGGTCTTTTCCTGTTTTTTGCTGCTGTCCTTCGGAGTGTACGGGCCATCTCCAAACCCACAAGCCACTCGCTGCGCTTCGGGCGTGCTCCACCAGAAATTCTTGGTCCGCGCTCCTTCGTCGCTTCTTTCGGCCCAAGATTTTCGTGGATTGCGCACCCCTGACGGGTTGATGGGTTTTCCGGCTGGCCCCGCTTCATTGCATTTCGCCAGCAGGCAAAAAACAACCGGGGGAGGGCTCGTGTAGGTGGCTGGCAACCTGCCCCTCTTTCCGTGAAGCGAAAGGAAGCAAAAACCTATGCAGACCACGACCAAGGACACCCGTGAAACCGTAACCGTCCCAGCGACTGTCGAGCGTGACATGTACGGCGAAGGGTATGACTGGATGGAATCGCTGGCCGGCACCGGATGGCACGAAGTGCCAGGATGGGGCCGCGAGGGATGGGACCTGGGATCCTGGCCTTACATCATCTTCGCCGCAGCCAAAACAGAAGACGAAACCGGCCAACTGTTCGGATACACCACGTACGTGGAAGGCGACGTGACCGCCCGCTGGTACCGCAGCTGCGAAGCCCGCAACCTGGCCATCAGCAAGGAAGCCTTCTGGTACTGGGCCAGCGGACAAGCGGACGGACCAGAAGCGCTGGAAGGGATGAACCCGCAAGAGTTCAAACAGGTCGACGGATTGTGTGAACCGTACATCCCGGACTTCGGGAACTAACCTAACGCTTTGGCCCTGAACGCTCACGCGTTCAGGGCCAAAGTTCTGTCACGGTCATTCTGCCAATGGCGATGTGCTGTATGTTCAGCCGCTCGATTGAGGATGTTTTTCTAGCGCATCCGCACCGAGGCTGCTTCGTTGCATGGCTTGCGCAGGAGCCCGCCTGAGGACAAGCCCGTTCGCGCGCCGAGATCCGCAATTCGTAGCCAATACTCGAACCGGACACATAAGCTCAAACCCGCTGCATGGGGAGATGCGGCACAGCGCTCAGCATTCGGCCTTAAACATTTGCCGCAACTCCGGAAGCTTGCCCCTCGGCAGTCGACGCTGTGTCCTGGGCAGTCTCTTCGTTTTGTTCTTCGACCACTTTGGGTTCCTTCGCTGGAGTCGCCGGCGGCAGGAAGCTCTTCAACTCCGAACCGCTGAGCCCCAGACGCTCACCGATCGACTTCTTAGACTCACCCGTACCCACCATCTGCTCCACCACCGACGCTGCAGCAACTCGCGCCTTATCTTTTTTAGCCTCCGCAGTCGCTTGCAGCTCGGCGATCTTCTTCGCGGCATCCTCATCGATCAGTTCGATCTCTTCCTCATGGATGAAGAACTTCGCCGCCAACTCGATCAACTGCTCATTGCGACGCGTGATCTCCTCAGCCTTCGCACGCGCCTTCTCCCGGGCGGCCACCGCTGCAGCAGACTTCCGTGGCTTACTCATCAAAACACTTCATTCCTTCACCAACTCGAAAACAAAATTTTGCGAGGGGACACCCCTCGCGCACCCCGCCCCAAAAAACGCGTTAACGGGCTTCGCTGACGCTCAGGCTCTGTCCTGCCCGATGTTTCCCACCTGTGGACGGCTTTGAGATCAGCTGCCATCTCCACCCGCCCACACGTGGAAAACATCGGGCCACGGTTTTACACAAGAGACTTGCCCTGGGCACAGCTGCGACCCTATCAAACCCACCTTGGACGCACCTGCACACAGCGAAGATCGCAGGTGCAAAACCGCACCAAAAACATCCTTCTTTTGATGGCCAGATCTCTTTGCCCGCCTCTGCACTATTTCTTCTTCGTTCCTCAAAGGATGCAGAGCCGACCAACTTCATGGATCGGTAGCAGCCCTCCGGTCAGTGCCATCGCCGACACGCAAGAGCCTTGACCCGCCAGTTTCCACTCGTACCTCATTCGGACGTCTCAAGATCTCTCACGCATCGTCGAAGTCCTCCGGCCCTATTTTCTCCCGATCCATCAAGACTAGATCTGTCACACCTCTTGCATCCTCGATAACTTTGGCCGGAATTGCTAGAATCGAACGTGTGATGACCCTGCATAAGCTCAGTGCAGGGGACGGCTATCTCTACTACACCCGTGAAGTTGCTTCCGCTGATGAGCTGCGCTCACCGGATCGGAAGCTCGGGGATTACTACACCGTCACCGGCCACCCGCCCGGCATCTGGGGAGGACGGGGTGCTAAGAACCTCGGCGTGCATGGTGAAGTCACCGAAGAGCAAATGGAGCTGCTCTACGGGCTAGGACAACACCCATTAGCCGGCCAGATAGATCCGGTGTCGGGGGAGAAGATCCACGCGCAGCTGGGCCAACGCTACAAGCGTTTCGACCAGTTCGACGGCGAACTGGCTAAGAAGATCAACACCGCCCTGGGCGATTTCACCAGGCTCAAGCACCGCGAACCGACCGCTGATGAACGACGTGTCCTGCGCGCCAAGGCCGGTGGCGAGCACTTCTACAAGCTGCACGGCCGCAAGCCGAAGACTAAGGAAGAACTAAGCCAATTCATCTCCCGGCAAACCCATAAGGGATCGAACGCCGTGGCCGGGTATGACATGGTGTTCTCCCCGTCCAAGAGCATCTCCTACCTTTGGGGAGTCAGCGACCGCAAGGTCCAGGAAGTCATTGAGAAAGCCCATCACGAGGCCATCGAAGACGCCATGAAGTACTTGGAAAACAATGCGGTCTTCACCCGCCGCGGCAAGAACGGGATCCGCTCAGAAGACGTGGACGGCGGACTGATCTACACCTCCTTCCGGCATTACGACTCCCGTGACGGGGATCCGCAGCTGCATGACCATATCGTTGTGTCCAACAAAGTACTGGGGATGGATGGCAAGTGGAGTGCCATCGACGGGACCGTCCTGCACAAGTACGCGGTGTCTGCTTCGGAGCATTACAACGCAAGGGTCATGCAGAACATCTGCCGCGACCTCGGCCTGGCCACCACTCAACGCACGGTGGACGGCAAGCGCCCGATCACCGAAATCGGCGGCATCCCCCTGGCCAGCATCGAGGCTGCCTCCTCGCGCCGGAGCAACATCAAAGCCCAGCTGAAGAATCTCGTGGACGAGTTCGAGGACAGGCATGGAAGGGCTCCGAGCCCGAAGCAGCTGATTAAGCTCTCCCAGCAAGCCACTTTGGAAACCCGTGCGGAAAAGAAGAAAGGCCTCTCCCTTTCAGAGCTCACCGGGCACTGGCAAGACAAATTCTCCACCGTTCCCGGCGCCTTGGTGGGGGATGAATTGTTCGCGGCCGCCCGTGAATACTCAGCCAGCCAGGA
This sequence comes from Glutamicibacter sp. AOP38-B1-38, assembly GCF_052377485.1. Classification (NCBI taxonomy): domain Bacteria; kingdom Bacillati; phylum Actinomycetota; class Actinomycetes; order Micrococcales; family Micrococcaceae; genus Glutamicibacter; species Glutamicibacter sp. AOP38-B1-38. Next base: position 5,275 of record NZ_JBQSWU010000040.1, read on the forward strand.
ACCTGTTTATACACCGATTCAGCAACTGCCAGAAGAGCAGATCCGTGAGTTGGCGCAGTCCACCATCACTCGCCTGGAGCAGTCGCGGGCGACATGGAATCAGGCGCACGTGGAGGCAGAAGTGCGCCGCCAACTCACCAACCAGTACCAAGCTCAACCTGTATCTGATGCGGTCATCGCACAAGTCCGGGCCACCGCGATTGACTCCTTGAGCTTGAAAGTGACCCCTGAGCTGCCCGTGCCAGCACCGGTAGCGGGAGCAGTGGTGGCGGTGCACAAGTACCAGAAACCCCACGCCGCCCTCTATACCTCAGAGACGGTGCTGGAAGCCGAATACAAGGTCCTGCAAGCCGCGCGCACCGACGTCATTCCCGCGGTCACGGCCGACCATTTCCAGAACGTACTCGACAGCTTCGAAGGCCGGTTGAATGAAGCTCAGGTGGCGTTGGCCCGCGAATTCTCCTGCAGCACCAAACTCCTCGTGGCAGGCATTGGACCGGCAGGCACCGGCAAAACCACCTCCATGAAACTGGCCGTCAACGCCATGAAGCAAGCCGATCACCACGTGATCGCCGTGGCACCTTCCGCCAAAGCCGCGACGTTGTTGGGCCATGAAGTCGGGGTGGAAGCGATGACCGTCGAACGGCTCCTGGCTAGCGAGGACAAGCTATCGCCAGGGGATGTGGTGATCATCGACGAAGCCGGCATGATCGGCACCACCCAATTCCTGGCCCTGATCGAACAAGCCAAAGAACACGGTGCCCTGGTCCGCGCCATTGGCGATGACAAGCAGCTCGCTGCCGTCGGTTCTGGCGGGATCCTGCGTCTGCTCAACCACGAAGAACAGCTCACCCACCTCGAAGAAATCCACCGGTTCCGGAACCCCGATGGCACACCGAACCTCGGCGAAGCCGCCGCGTCCTTGGCTCTGCGTGAAGCACCCGCAGTCGGCAAGGACGACCCGTGGGCGTACTACCGCAGTGAAGGAAAGATCAAAGCCGGCACCACCGGTGACATGGCAGACCAAGTGTTCGCCGCCTGGCAAAAAGACACCAACGAACAACGCACCTCCCTGATGCTGGCCGGCACCAACGAACAGGTCGCTGCCCTGAACCAGAAGGCTCAAGCCTACCGGCTGGGCAACAACGAACTGGATCCAACCCAGAAGATCACCGGCCGGAACGACACAGAGATCTATGTTGGCGATGTCATCCTGACCAAGAACAACGACCGCCGCCTCAGCGTCCACCAGGGCAAGGACTTCGTGAAGAACAACGACTCCTGGATAGTCGAAGGCATCGAATCAGGGCACCTGCTCGCCCGCCACCAACAACACCACGGCCTAGCTGTCATCCCCGCCGATTATGTTGCCGGAAGCGTCATCCTCGGGTATGCAGATACCGTGCATAGTGCCCAGGGCGCCACCGTAGACACCGCCCACGCACTGCTGACCAAAAGCACTGACCGTGCCGGCGCGTATGTGGCGACCAGCCGCGGCAAATACGACAACCGCATCTATGTGGGCCTGGCCGGCGGGGACCGAGCCGACACGGTCCTGAACGGTATTGCCGAGCGTACCGACCTGAACCTCACCGCCCACGAAACCGTCACCCGCGAATTCGAGCAGGCCCGAGACATCAACAGCCTCGGAATGATCTATCGGGACTTGGTAGACCAAGCCCAGAGCGCCAAGTACGAGCAGATCCTGCGCACCACCCTCAGTACCCCGATTGCCCAGCCAATCCTTGAAGACCCGGCCTGGGGCGCAGTTTCCCGGCATCTGGAACGGGCCGAAGAGGCTGGGGTGAAGCTGGAAACCCTCATCGAGGACGCCTATTCACAGCACGACTTCACCGAAGCAGACAGCATCGCCGCGATCCTGGCCTGGCGCATGGACACCTTGCTCGAGAACCGCGAAGCTACTCTCACTACAGCCGAACGCCCCCTGCGCGAGGTGAACCAAGACCACCTGCTCGCATTGAAGGAACGCGCATTGGACCGCTCCGAAGCTGCCGGCTCCTCGTCCCGCAAGAGCGCGGTCGAGCTTGCTGAAGCTGAAAAGATCTCACCGCTGACCCGCCGGCTGTACGGCCACCTGGGCGACGAAGAACTAGCGGCCCGGATCAAGCACACCGATAACGAACTGATCCGCCAGATCCCCTCAGACGTGGACAACAACGAAGCGTACCTTTCCTGGTCGCTGGGCAAGCTGCGCCACGAGCAGCAGCTGCGTCAGGACATGCCAGAACCACTGGCCCAGGCAGAGATCCGGGGCCGTGAGCATCGGACACTGGCCGGAACCAGCGGCACCGTCCTGCGGCGCATCAGTACCGAGCTGAAGCTGCGCGAACTGGAACAAACCCCGTTCGAGCAGCCCCGCGAACCCAACCGGTTGGGTGAATGGTTCGCCCCCCGCACACAACTGGCTGATCCGCGCCTGCCAGCAGCCTGGAAGGAACAGATCGAAGCGTACCGTCCTGTGGTTGATGCCGAGCACCAGAGGCTCGGAGCAGAACTCGCCCAAAACCCGCCAGCATGGCTTGAAGACCTGGGTCCAGTACCGGGGCGGGCTGACCGGGCGGAAGAGTGGCGCCGGCTGGCAGCTGAGATCGCCACCTACCGCCGCACCTACAACATCCCTAACTCAGAACCAACCCTGCTGCCCACACAGCATCTGAAGGACAACCCGGTGGCCCAACACCTGCGCAACCGTGCCGCCGAGCTTCATAAGCATTCAGAGCTGACCACGCGCAAGCCAATGCCCGACGACGCCAAGGAACAACTAACACAGCAGAAGGCCGATGAAGCGGGAACAGCCGTGCATCAGTCGGATGCGGCGGCGAAGATCGCGGCGTTACGCCAACGAGCCCAAACCCGTAATGAGACCACCCCGCAGGAGAAGGAGAACGCCATGAGTACTAGCGAAAACCATGCAGGCCAGGAAAGGTCGGGGGCTGCTGAGACGAATGAGTTGCTGGCCCGCCTGCGCAAGACACAAGAGGCGCAGCAGCAGGCAGCTGATCAGCAGCGCAAGCTCAAGGACGATGAAGCGCAGCGTCGCGGACCATCCGGACCGACCCTGAGATAAGGGGTTTGAACTACGTATCGTGTTGAATGCACGCTTGGGTTAATGACGTGGTCTAACATCCTGCCCCTCGCAAGACAGAAGGAAATCGGACATTGAGCAATAAGCAGCATGCTGACAATGGCAGTTGTTTGCAGAGGAGATGGGGCATGCGGATCAGCGGTGGGTGATGGTGCGTCACAGGGAAGACCATGTCTATATCATCGTCTTATCAGGATGGCCTAGGTCCGCTATGGCATGCCAAGAACGATCTCCGGGTAACTCAAAAAGCCTGCGCCAGTGTGGAAAAGGCTTATGGGCTGGAGACTGCGCCGCGACTTCGAAAACAAATGAAACAGCTGGAGCTGGTGGAGCGCGAGAACGTCTGGTTAGAAACACAGTTGGCTGCCGTGCAACGTGCGCAAAAGGAACGAGAGGCTCAGAACGTGGCAGCGAGAGCAGTGCGCCTCGCGAAAGGGCGTGCCTTCAGTTTCCCGACCCTGCCGACTACTCGAAACCCTGCTAGCCACCTCGGAAAATTGCGACGCCATATGTACCGGTGCAAGCTATACGTCCAAAGGACGGTGGCTATGAAAGATAGCGGTAAGTGCTCTCTTTCATAGCCACCGGGCACTTAAATACGGTGCTTATCGTGATCTAGCCAAGGAACAAAACGACCTTTGTTGCCAGCTGCGATGAGATAGGTGAAACACAAAATTGCGCCGAGCTGAAGAAGACCTATCCATAGTCCGTTGGTCTGGAAGGTAGCAGGAAGCTGCGAAAGGCCCAAGAGAGCAAGGACGAGATAAAAGTAGTCGCTAAGAATAGCCTTCGGCTTACGTTTATTTTGCGACGTTGGGTTAGCTTCAGTAGCCATTGGGAACTTCTTTCCGGATTAGGAGAAACAGTTTTGCTTGATGTCGTTAATACCAATAAGCTCGGCGAACAGGCCACCAGCTACAGCTACAGCTGCATTTCGCTTTGCGGTTGCGCCCTTTTTGCTGTGGTACGCACGCCATATAATATTCACGCCTTTTTTGACGGATCCGAACCGCTTGACTAACTTATATCCAACTTTTGCAGCAGCTCCCCAAGGCATTAGGTTGGCACCCACTGTAGCAACACAAACAGTCCAACCCCAGACCGTATTGGGATCTGCTACGACAGGAAACGCCGTGTGCTCGTCAAACTCTACAGTTTGAGTCAAAATACCATTTGACAAGCTAAAACTAGTTTCTAGCTGCTTCCCGTTAGCGTCATAAGCCCATGGCTCGGATATGCCTCCAACATACTCTCCCTCATCATTGATGAAGCTTACTGAGCCATCTTTTTCTAGCTGACTCACAGAGCCGGATGGGGCCTCAAAAGGAAAATTATAGGTGTGGGAAGCTTCAGCAGATTCAATTGAAATCAGCGTCTGAGAACCGTTCGGTGTCTCAAAACTTGAAATCGAAGCCTCCTTCGTTTCTGTCGTCAGAGCAGGCTCGGTGGCATGTGCAATTAGAGTTTCTGGTACTCCCGATAGATCTGGCGTTGCCAGCTCTGCGGGCTTTCCTGGCAATGTAAGGCTCATGGAAGCGTTGCCATCAGTTACTTCGATAGAAGACTGGTCAACGATGAGTTTCTCGGAGGAATAATTTTCTAGGTCGAGTGGTGCTGGTTCCGCAGCAGAAGCTATATTCATGCCAAAGAGAGTTAGGGAAAGACAGATTCCGCTAATGCCTAATAGCTTTGTGCCTCGAATGAAAGTTAGATTTGCCCGCATAGTTCTCCGAAAATCGATATTTGACCCCTGTTGAACCCTGGATATGGTTCCTAACGTTACTGATCTTATTTGAAGAATATCAAAAAGTCAGGTCATTGGACTAAAGGATTCCAAAATTTTTGTAGGTGTCCGGCTCTACTCTGAAACTGGGCGGTCGTGAACCATTCCAGATTCCGGCCGGCACGCAGGCGCTGAAACGCACCATCAACTGCAGTGTCATGGATGTATCTGGAGAGCTGGTTGCGACGCTGAGAATCTCGGGTGTCCTGGGCGCAGTGGTTTTGAAAGCACCGCCTATCGAGAGGACTTCAAGGACCGTGAGCGTCACCTGGAAGATACAGCTTTGTTATCAACGTTGTTGGGGGACCCATTGGCGCTGGTGCCACGGCTTCAAAGGTCTGACCGCTCACGAATCATCACTTTGTATAACCAGATCTCTGACCCGCGCCAACCAGCGTGGGCACGGCTTGATAATGAACTCCGATTCGAAGGCCAATATGCCATAGAGATCTTGGCGAGCAATCCCCAGAACTTCGATCTGGATGATGTGCTGGGCTCAGCGTTCTAGGATTCCGCACGTTGGCTGCTCAGCGGTTCCGATAGCTCCGGCGAAGTTCACTCCGTTCGATTTCAACGGAATACTTGACCGAGCGACATTTCGTGGCTCATCCTGATGCGCTTCGGTGACTAAATCTGCAAGTTATAGGCAAGGAGATTCGCGGATCAAGCCGCCGCAAACTAGCGACGGATATGACTTGTTAATCGAGAGCAATTGCCGAAGCTACGGTGTTATGGGCCGCAGCTTGACTAGGTGAGCGTGAGCTCAAGATGGAAAAGTCGCACGGTACTGAACTGAGGCATGTGGTCAAACGCCCCAGAGTCAATAGGGGAACGAGATTCTTGGATTGAGCTTAGCATGGGCAGGTTACTGTGAAATGTAACCGTACGGTGCCATAATGATTGTATGGAGTACGTATCAATGATGTCCTCTGAGCTGGGGACGCGGATCAAAGCGCAACGCAAAGCATTGGGCATGACACAGGGCGAGCTGGCTGCTTCGGCAGGTGTTTCCCGCAAATTCATCAGCGAGCTGGAATCAGGAAAAGACTCAGCCTCACTGGGGTTGACGTTGAAAGTGCTGCACGAGCTCGGATTCGAAGAGCCAGCACTCCGAAAAGTCCCTGATCGTGGCGAAGAGATCTCCGGCATTTTTCGCCGGTCTCTTGCAGCGAAAGATTATGAGTACGCTCTGAGGTTGGTCGGAGAATACGCTGCCGAATCACTCCAAGAAGGGCGGCCGCTCTTGCGGCAGCGCCCTGCGATTGATGATGCGCAGTATTTGGTGACTCTTGCAGCACTGACACGCTGGGTCGCTTCGAAGACCGATAGCATCACGCCTGCTTGGGCACGGAAAACCGCTGCGTCTGCTGAACCTGTGTTCCTCTCGGAAAAAATCTATCCCGTCGGAGACCGGATGAAGCAACTCATCCGATCCGAAACCCCAAAGGAACTTCGTGAAATGAACGTATGGATGCGCGAACGAAGCTTGGCCACCGCATGAACGGGGATGGATTTACCAGAGACAAGATCGTTGAGTTCCTTAGCGAACTTGAGCGCCGATTGGCTGAACGCGGCGTAGCCCTCGATATTCAGATCGTCGGAGGCGCCGCACTATTGCTACACGGACTGTTGGACCGAGTGACCGAGGATATCGACGCCAAATATCAAAGCACTGCTGTCGTCGATGAGGTTGTTGACGCCATGGCCGAAGACTACAACCTGCCGAAAAAATGGTTGAATTCGCGTGCGGCAGCATTCCTGCCGGACAACGTTCGCTGGATGGCCTACCCGGAGGGCTTGTCTTCCGCTGTGAAGCTTGCTGATTTGCCGACGCTGGCAGCGATGAAAGTTGCGGCAGAGCGCGATAAGGACATCATCGATTTAGGCTATCTGGTCAATGCGATGGGCATTACTGATCCTGCAGAGCTCGTTGATCTGGCATACGAGAAGTATGGAGAGGACTCCATTCCCCTGTCGCAGGGCCGCTTGAACTATGAGATTGTCGCGGAGGAAGCGATAGCGGCAGCCCGACGATTCAAGCAGCAAAATCGAGAAGACGACGCATAATCATCGTAGAAGAGCTAAAGAAATTTTCTTCCACTGTTAACCTAAGAAACCCACGGAATCCGTGGGTTTCTTCGACGTATAAGAGCAAGAATCCTTGTCCCTTTGCTATTAGTACAAGTTTACACCTGGGGCATATGGTCCCGCGCGGTCGCAATGCAATGGCCAAAGGGCCAGACGGCGTTCTCAGCCGAAACGAGAAGCTTTGAAAATCTCATTCGGAGGTCTCTTGTGGAATGGAATCGGCTTGGGCATCGGGTAGAGGATATTTTTGCATGGCCCATTGGTCGAATTCATCCGTGAATGCCTCGGGAACTGGATCCGTCCGTTCCGGCGCGCGGTGTTCGCGCCGGCAGCCGGCCATGCCGCCCTTATCCACTGGTGCGTTGATGATGTCGAGTACGTCGGGTAGGTAGCGCAGGTTCCAATACACCAGATCGCTATTCGGAGTCTCGGACCCGTAGTTCGCGGCCGTCCACGACGTATATAACCCGACCACGTGAGCTACGACGTTCGGGTGGAGGAACCAGCAAGCTGGGATCATGTTCGTGCTTTGCCCCGCACCGTAGGTCTCGTTCATCCAAGGCAGCCACTGATTGATCTTAGTCAGCAGCTCACTGATCTGTGTCGGGTTAGCCGCATAGAGATTCCACGGTGAAATATCCTGTTCGGGCCCTATGCTGGTGAGCCGTTCCAGCTGGTTCGTGAGTTCCACAAGAACTGTTTCTTGTGCGGCGAGGCCTTGCTCGACCTTTTCTTGACGTTCGATCATCGGCTCAACCAGCGGAACGATCAGCTCGACGAGGTCATCGTGGGTTTGTGGTTCGCTCATCGGGCACCGCCAAGGGTTTCTGCCGACTGATTACCGTCATGGGTTTGGGTGGGTTCGTGGAAGATCTTTCCGCACCTGCGCAACGTTTGGTCTTTCATGTCTTTCAAGTCCTTATGGTCTTTGCGCTGCCACACCATCTCGGTATGCACCACATGCGGCGGCAGGTTCCGATACACGGCGGTGGCTTGCCCGAACCGCAGGTGCTTGAGCTCCTCAGCACGCACGACCGCCTTTTCCTCCGTGCTTTGGGTCATCGAGCCTCCGGTCTTGCTCGAGGAGTGGCTGATACGCGGGGTGTCTCGTACGCCCATGTCATTCGCGTAGGTTTTCAAGTCTTCGCTGTTGATGCCGGGGAAGATCAGCTTCAACGAGGCGTTGGATTCAATGGTCTTGGCTTCTTCCTTGCCCCAGCGTGCTTCGTTCTGGATGAAGGATTGGCTGATGCCGATCACTTGGATGCCTCGGCCTCCGGTGTCGGTGATCAGCTCGCCCATGTTGCTGAACGCCGCCACATTCGGTGCCTCATCGAGGACCATGCGGAATACGGGCCAGAGCCGTCCGGAGGCGAACTGGCTGGATTTGCGGCGTGCCGCCCGATAGACCTGGTCCGCGAACATCGTGCTCAAGGTCCCCAACGGAGAGTTCTCCCCGTCGACCACGATGTGCAAGGTGTTCGCTCCTTCAAGGAACGTGTTGATGTCGAAGGCTTCTTCCTTCCGGAAGCGGAATTGCGAGAGCACCCGTTCGGTGACCAGCGGTTCGGCGAGGGAGATGAGAGTGGCTTTGATGGAGTCTTCGGTTTCGCCGGCCCGCGATTCGGTGCGTTCGCGCAGGGGCTGGATGAAGGCCCGGGATTTGTGGTGGTCTTCAAGGATGGTGATGGGTTCGGGGTTGTGGGAGTCGAAGATCCACATGAGCAGGTCATCCATGGTGCGGTCTTCCAATGCTGCGGCGTGCAGGAGGCGGCCGAGGACGGTGCCGGCTTTGGCGCTGAACCAGGAACCATTCTTGGTGCCTTCCATCGGGGCAGCGTTAGCCCATGCCTTGCCGCGCTCTAAGGCTTCGTCTTCGTCTTCGCACCCGTAGATTGGGGTCCAGTTCACGGTGTTGGGCCAGCCGGTGATGTTTTCCCAGTCGCATACAAACACTTGCCCTTGTTTTTCCCGGGCGGTAGCAGTCCACGCGACCACATCAGGTTTAGTTGAGGTAGTCAAAACAGGGCCGGGGGCGTTCAGGACCATGGGGATGACGATGCTGGAGGTTTTACCGCCGCGGGCCGGGGCATAGACCCAGAGACTGTCTTCCAGCTGGATATACAGCGGTACTTTTTTGGATGCGTTGGTGTAAACAGCCAGTGCAATGAACGCTTCGGCGGTCTTCTTCGTAACCTGCTGCCCGTAGATCTGGCGTGCTTTATGCCAGGCGGCGGTGAAGCCCATCATCGAGGTGATCGCCGCACCTTGCGGATTGAACGTGGTGGTGTTTTTGCGCGGGCTGATCCACAGTTCGGCGACCAGCACGTAACCCACAATGAGCACGACAATGATGCCGCCGAGGATGAGCCAGGAAGCGGCCGGCCAGGAAAGATCCCCGTCCAGGCCTGCCTCGAGCAGATCCAACGGATTCCACGACACGTGTGAGCCTGTCGGGGTGATTTTCTCGCCCCAGTTCAACGCTGCCAGCACGATCCCGGCAAGCACCGCGATGATCAGGAACGTGGTGAAGCTACTTTCACGCTGTGGGGAGGCCATGGTCCTGCTCCTTTTCACTCGTCGTCCGCGCTACCAACGCTTTGTCGGTGTCGGTGAGGATTGTTTCCACGTCGCTGCGCAGATGCTTCACCTCGAATGGGGCTTCGTTGCCGATCTTCATCAGGCAGGTGCCGGTGGCCAGGTTCAGGATCGTGGGGTAGCTGGAGGCTGGAAGGTCGAACATGTCCACTGCTGCCCTCGCGTCCGGTGCTTTTTTCTGCTGGTAGACCAGCACGGTGTCGCATTCTTTGATGATCGCTTCCGCGTCGGTGCCGGCGGGGATGTCGGAGACGTGGTGGAAGAAGAACCAATTAGACAAGCCAATAGCGCGGGAGACTTTCTGGTTGCGGCGGATCACCTTGGCGACCGAGGTCTGGACCAGGTGCCAGGCTTCCTCGACGACGAAGTGGGTCTGGCGGCGGTTCTTGGCTTTGAACAGGCGGTTGGTCATCCACGTGTTGATCACCGTCATCACAATCGCCAGGGCGGGGCCGTTTTCCGGCAGCTGGGAGACGTCGAAGACGGTGAGCCCATCTTTGAGTTTCACATCAGGTGTGGTTTCGTTGTCGATCATTCCCGCCAGGTCTTCTTCAACGAAGCGTTCAAGCTCGAAGGCGACATCGTACCCCCATTCGCGCAAGGTGGCTTTGTCGATTTCCAAGTGGGTGGAGTCTTCTTCGGCCGGGTCGATCATCCGGTTGATGACCAGCCGGATCGTGGGGGTAGCGCCCTGTATGGCGGCGTCTTTCAGGGCGCGGCGGTGTGCTGTGCGCAGGGCTTTGCCTTCGCGGGGGCTGATCGGCCGGCCCAGGACTTCTTCGGCAACCGCACGCAGCAGCATGGACTGGCTGGGCGGGGTTTCGCCGGTGGTGCTGTCTTCTTCGGTTTCAGCGGAAATGGAAGGGTCAAAAATGTTGATGCAGGATCCTCCGCCGCCGATCTTGAACGTGACAGGTTCCCCGCCCTGGTACCGGCATAGTTCGGCGTATTCGCCTTCTTCCGGGTTGGAGTCGCTGGGTTTCTTGTCGATGACGATGACGTTGCGTCCGATGATCATGGGGCGCAGGCATCCCCATGTTTTCCCGGCGGAGCTTTTGGCGGAGCCGATGTCGCCGATGACGACGACGTTGGCGTTGTTCACGGTGTGGGGGTAGGCGAAGATTGGGTCGTGCATGACGCCCCACCCTGATTCCAGATCAATGCCGAACAACAGCCCTTTATAAGAGGTGGGGGACCAAGGGACGGCGAGGTTGCTGACTTCAGCCTGCCGGGTGGTGGAGATTGCGCCTTCCGGGGCTGGGTCATAGAGTCCGTAGCGTGAGCCTTTGCGTGTTTGGCGTCCGGCATCCCAGGTGATGTCCGGGCGCTGCTCTGCCCGTGGCGCCGAGACAGATTCGGTAGGCAGATGTGTCTTCTTTACGGCGGTTTTGATGGTTTTCTTAGGTGCTCTAGTGAAGATGCTGATCATGTGCGGATTCCTCTTCCCATAGGCAGCACGGCCATGAGGGCCATGTCGTGGCGGTTATCGAGCCAGTACAGCCGGTCGATGCCGCAATCGGTGGCGACGGATTCAATCTGGGTGGAGACCTGCAAAAGTTTTTCTTCTGAATCCACGGTGAAGCTGACGTAGGCTCCCCATTTCACGCCGTGGTGACCGCTGCCGGGCGTCAGGTCCACTGCGCGCTGATCGGAGGAGTTGGACATGACCTGTTCGGTGCCATCCGAAATCTTGCCTTTGGACGCGTCCGAGTGGCGTTTGGCTTTGTCGCTGGTGCGGTCCGACATGGCTTGGGCGCGCGCTTCTTTGGCATCAACGACTTCGTTCACCCAGGACACCGAGTGGATAACTGCCGGGACAATCCCCGAGACGAGCTGGCGCATGGCTTGGACTGGCAGGGCGGATCCGGCCATGAACCCATCCCTGGGGATGTAGGCCACACGGGTGTAGGCGTGGTTGTTGACCACGACCGCCTTGGAGGTCTGTTCCTGGTCGAGTTTCTGCCAGACCGCCTCTAATCCCACGTCGGTGTCATCGATGGCGTACGTGTAGGGGTCTTGCAGGTGGGCGAGGATCCCGGCGGCCATCTGCGAATCCACAGCCCTGTACCCGCGGATGGCTTTATGCGCGACGGCTTGCGCCATGAGCGCTTGGGCTTCTTGGACGATTGCCGCGTGCACAGCCATAGGCCCTGGCTGCTGGGCGTTGGCGGCCCGCTGCAAGGCGGTGCGGTTATCGAACCGCAGCACCCAGTAGCTGCGGTGCTGCTCGGCCCGGTCTTCGACCTGCAAGCACAACTCCTGGTAGGAGCGCACCAGGTTTCCGTGGGCGTTGGGGTCCACATAGTCGGCGAGCCAGGACACGTGGTCGGTGATGTCCAGGGGGATGGAGCGGGTGAAACTCTGGATATGGGACACCGCACTGGTGCGCCGCGCCGCCCGGGCCAACACACGTCCAAAACCCACATGGGGGATGTCTTCCACGTCTTCTTCCACCACTCCGCCGGCGCTGCCGCGGACCTCGAAGATCACGGTATAGAAGGCCGGATCTGAATTGGCGTGGCGGAAGACGGCGAGGCGTTCGCGGGCGTTGAAATCAACTTCTTTCACGCTCAACCGTCCCACCATCAACGGGGCCGGCTGAACGTGCTCTTTGCGGCGTTCGGCGCGGCGCACTGCGAACCCGCGGGGCCGGACCGCTTTCTTCTTGTTCTTCTTCGCTGCCCGGTATTCCTGAACGCTGGCCAACGCAGTCTGTTCATGGACGGGGTCATAGACACCCAGCCCGGCGTGCTTGCGGTATGCCCGGTAGGCGGTCTCGGTTTTCAGCGCGGCGTAGCTGCGTCCCCCATGGATGTTCATGGGAACGGTGATCACCACGCTGAGCACAGCGATGACGAGGCCGGCGAAGAGGAAGAAGAACTGGTCCATGCCCATCAAAACCACGCACGCGGCGATCCCCAGGCCGGTCCAGAGGACGACCTGTTCGGGGGTGGAGCGGCCTGAGAGCAGTCCGCGTTTTTTGAACTCGCCGCCGAGGGCTACCTGACGTGCCATGAGTGATCACCGATCCTTGAAGGAGTCCCACGAGTCTGGGTCTGCGTCGTTTGCGGCCATTCGTGCTTGAGCTGCAGCGTTGGTCGCGGCGTATTTGGTTCCGGCCAGCAGGCCGACCGCGCCGGCGGTCAGGGGGCTGAAGGCTGCTGTTGACGCCACAGAGGCCACTTTTTTCGCCCGGCCGGACGGCGGGTTCTTCCGGCCCTGCCCAGAAGAGGAGGAAGGTACATTTGGCCCGCTCGAGGCAGGCGCAGAGCTGTTCTGGTCGGTGGGACCTTGCCGTGCTGGGTCAGTGCCGCCGGCCCGGGCTGAGGGAGCTGGGCCAGCTTGCTCGCCGTTATGATTCGGGGATGCTGGAGGTACAGGGTTCTGGCCTTGCTGCGGGGTGTTCGCCGCAGCTGATGTGGGTGCATCGGCCTGGTTTTGGTTGGAGCGTTCGTGTGCGCCATGGGTTTTCTGCGGTGAACCGGTGCCCGGATTTTGGGCAGCAGTGTTGCTGCCACCGCCTGGGGAACCGCCAGGCCCTGGACCGCTAGATCCGGCAGAGCCGCCTTCTGCACCGCCCGAACTGCCTGGGCCGCTTGAACCATCTGAATTTTGTGCGCTGCGGCTTGTGGCGGAGCCGCGCCGGTTGGAGATCGCCCGGCGCACCGATCCGGCACCGCTGCCGATCGCGCCGCCTACGGCGCCGCCGACACCGGCAGAAATCTCCGGTGAGATCCCGCCGAATTTCGCTTCGCGGCTTTCGAGCACTGGCATCCACCGGAAGATCGCTGCGGGGGACAGGACGATCATCAGCATGATCGCGGCTGTTGCCCCCAGGTTGCCGACGTTCACCAGCACGTCATCGACCCCGTCTTTGAAGGCTGGCTGCGAGGCGAGGATGCCGAAGACCGCGCCCAGCACGAGGAAGGCGAAGGTTTTCAGCAAGGCCATGGTGCCGATGGTCGTGGCGATTTTCATGACGTAGCGACGTGTTTTGGGTGAAAGCAGCATGCCGATGAGCAGCGCAATGGCCAGTCCCATGAGCTGCTGGAAGATCGGGATCAGGAGGAAATACACCAGCAGTGCCAGTGCTCCGACGAAGAGCAGTCCGAAGAACAGGATGGCGGCCAACGGGCCGAACCAGCTGGTGGATTCCAGGGAGCCGAACCGGGAGATGACGGTGATGAAGTTGCTGATTGATTCGGCTGCCCAGTCGCTGGTTCCATCGGTGAGCGGGGCGACGCGTTGCTGCAGTTCATTCATGACCCACGGGCCGTAGATGACCATGAACAACGCTGCGGGCAGGTAGTAGAGCAGGGATTTGCTGAAATCGTCGTCGCTCATTTCCCCGTTGCTGTGTTGTTTGAAGAGGAACATGATCATTAATCCGAGGCCGACGACGCCCAGCCCGGCGTAGAGTGCCCAGCGGTCTTTGAATTCTTGGGCAGACGCGTCGAATTCGGTGGTTGAGGAGATCTCCTCGAGCACTTTGGAAGTCATGGCGATGGATTCAGATTTGCTGCTGTTGGCTAGTTCGTCCAGGTTCGATTTGGGATCTGCCACGAATTCGATGGTGTTGTCGATGGCGTCGGTGACGTTCAAAATCGAGCGACCGAGTTCGCTTTGCTCGAGGTATCCCCGGATCTTCTGTCCGCTCCAAGACTTAAATTGGGAGTTGATTCTCTCTTCAAGACAATGCTGTTGGCCTTGACCGCTGGCTTTGGTCTCCTTGAGAGCTTCGCAAAAGTCCATTTTTTCGCCTTCACCCAAGACGAGGGTTTGGGCCGTGGGATACATCTGATGCAAAGCGTCACGAGTCTGCTCTTCACAGTTACGCTTCTGGAAAGAAAAGACGCTCTCCATCTTTGTGTAATAGGTGAACTCGCCGCATTTATCTTTGGCGATCCCGGAGAGAACCTCGTCGAGGAGTTTGGTCTTCTCCTCGTCCGGCATCTTTTCAAAGCGCTTCATCTGGTCCTGAGTGAGTGTTTCTTCCACCTTCTTGGTGTCCTCATCAGCATGGACTGGCGACGGGGAAGCGACAAGTAAGAACGTGGAAAGGAATGCGATCACTGCCAGTGAGGAAAGAATGCTGCGAAGCTTTGTCACTGGGCCAGCTCCATCCATCCATCCCGGCTTAGTGGGTTGCCGTCTGAATCGGTGAACAGATCACCAAGGATTTCGCGCGCTGAGGAGGGTTCTTTCTTGCCTTGCGTGTAGAGAAGCTGAGTTTCTGGCCGGTAGGTGGCATTTTCGCCGCTGAGATCAAGTTTCCAGTCGTCGTTTTCCCACACCAGCAGTTGCTCAGTAACGCGAATTTCCACGGCTGCAGGAACGGTACGCCCATCAATTTTGTAAGAACTTTTTTCGATGCGCTGCGCCACTGCGACGGATGCTGTTTTCCCTGTTTCGCAGCTGACAACTTTGAAGATAGGCGGGTCAAAAAGTGTTTTTGTGGAGGTGACTCCATCGTTGTTTAGGGAGTGCAGCGCCTCAATATACTCTGCGCCATCCTCATTATCGGCAATGATGGTGTTCAAGGTCGCTTCACGCTGTTCCCAATCACCGGTGCCGTAGGACTCGGCCGGGACATAGTTGATGGCTGCGCGTACTGCGTCGTCGCACGAGGCGGTGTATCCGATGCGGGTGTGGCCATCTTGTGCGGTCTTGGTTCCGCCTTCGTTGGCGCGGAACGGGGAGACCGGGAACCCGTTGTCGCTGATCCGGGTGGGTTCAGAAGGAGCAGTGGGTGTAGCCGCCGAAGTGTTGTCTTTCGTGGTCGATGAGATGAAGTAGCTGGCGACAGCAACCAGCACGATCGCTATGATGACTACGGCTGCGATGATCAGGCTCCGGCGGCTTGTCATTAGAGCATCCCCGCCACTTTGAGTACGGCACCGATGAGGACGCCAAAGGCCGCCACCGCGATGACCGCCACGCCGCGGCGTTTGAGCTCGTCAGTGTGTTCGCCCATCTCCTCGTAATGGCCCTGTTTTCTGGCTCCGGAGAATTTCACGAAGCTGGTCAGAAGCTTCACTGATACATAGATCAGCACCAGTCCCCAGATGACGCCGAGGATCACGGTCAGCGCATTGTCGAACCCTGAGCCAAGCGGTGCAATGTCTGGGGATACCCCGTCGAAAGGGTTCTTGACCTCTGCTGTTACTCGCAAGGTGGGGGTGAAGGGTTCCATGGTTAGTTCTCTTTCTTGTTTCGTTTGGTGGATTCTGCTCGGACGGCTGCGTGGTGCATGCCTTCGCTGACGGCGGCAGCAACTTTTTCAAAAGCTCGAACGGACTCATCTGTGGCCAGTTGCCAGTCGATCAGCCCGTTGGTGTCCAGTGCTGGTTCGTAGGGGACGGGAAGGAAAGTAGCTTCTTCGCCCAGAGCTTGCTCGAGCATGGTGCGCAGTTCTTTACGTCGTTCCGGGGCCACTGAGCGGCGGTGGGAACCGGGGGAGATGACGAGGACCGCGTGGCGGCACAGTGCAGCATAGTGGTCGTTGCCAGAGAGCTGTGACATGGCTTGGAGCTGTTCGATGGTTCGGAGCACGGAGACGACGGACTTGTCGTTCATTTCCACGGGGAAGACCAGCTGGTCGGATCTTTCAATGCCGGCCAGCCAGTTCTCGGCGCGTGTGTTGTTGCCGGTGTCCAGGACGATGACGTTCCAGAAACGCTGGACTACTTCGAGCAGTTCGTTGAGGGTTTCGCGGGTGAGCATTTGCATCCGGTCAGGATCTTCATCTGAGGCGAGGACTGCGAAACGGTTGTCCCCCTGGGGTCGGGTGAAGTATTGGACATCGCCGCTGCGGGTGTGTTCATTTTTGAGTTCTTCGAGTGCATCCAAGAGGTCGATGATGGTCAGTTTTGATCCGTTGGAACGGGTGCGTACCCCGAGGGTGCCCATGGTTTCGTTGTTGTCCATCGCTAAGACCGCATGGTCCGAGGTGTTGCCGATGGTGGAGGCCAATGCCACGCTGATCGAGGTTTTACCTGACCCACCGGCCGGCTGGGCGACAGTGACGGTGACCGGACGCGGGTA